>JANNUI010000321.1:0-4808 GCA_031395125.1 Chitinophagaceae bacterium
CAAAACGTTGCTCGCCTGCTTCCACCACCATCAGCGACGTATTGGGAGGGATGGAGCCAAGGTTCTCTGCCACCATGGTCAGTTCATGTTCGCTGTTGTCTTCATCCATTTTTATTTTTACTATCAGGGGCGTCCCGGTAAGCCTCTTTGAGGAAAGCATCAGTTTGTTATCCAGGTAAACAGAAATGGTGTCGCCGTCAATTTCACCGTTGTCAAAGAGTTTTACAGTTATCTCTTCGTCGCTTACGGTGAATATTTTTACCAGTTCATTGCTGCGGTTCCTGATCACTTCCGGGGCGGGGATGACCACTTTGGGAACAGGTTTATTGGCAGGGTTCACACTTATATCTTTCTTCGCCGTATCTTTTTTAACAACAGGGTTTACAGGTTTTGTCAATGGTTTGCTGACAGGGGGCGTTACAGGAGTTGGGGTATTATTTTTCTTAATAACGGGTGGATTCGTTACCGGTTTAATCACGGGTTTTGTTACTACAGTGTCTTTTTTGGCCGGTGGTGGCTCGTTGATGATAACTGTTTTGGTCTTTATCTTATTTTTCAGGAAAGGTTCCACATAAAAATCGGAGGTTGTCACTTTTCGAAGGAAGACCTTTCCGCCACCGCAATCACCCCATTTGCCGGTGGAGGCAGAACTGTATTTATTTTCAAACTTGCCGAGATAGGTACCTTCCAGGAATTCTTCTTTCCCTGATTTGGAATAGGAAAGGTTATAGTTCATGATGCAGGTGCCTCCGCCCATCGTACTTTTTACTTCCACGGTTTTTATTTCACGGATGCGAAAGGTGGAGGAGGTCCTGATGAAATTTCCTGTCATGGTGGCTTTACCATAGAACCGCACATCGAGGTAAGAGTAGGAGACGCCGGTTGCACCGGATGAGCCCTTTTGCAGCACCTGGAATTCTAACTTATAATATTCACCGGTTTCCGTGATAAAATAGCCCTTCCAAATGCCGGTCACATCCTGTGCAAAGAGGTAAAAACAATTACAGGCAACCAGGGCAAGAGTAAAGATGAATTTACTGTAGAAGGTCCGCTTCATAACAGGGTCAAAACTAAAGAATAAGTTTGTATCCGGTAAATGGTTGCTGAGCAAGAGTTTGTTAATTTTAAATACCCAAAAGGCCTTTACGCCTTATGACTAAATCTTTTTTACTGTGTTTGCTTTTCATAACCCGTTTTCCCGCTTTTTCCCAGCAGGACGAAGCCACTGCAGACCTGCTCCAAAAACTGGATTCGGTGCAGGTTTCGCCATTGATTTCCCGGCATTTCGCAGAAATGTATTACAATACCACCGCAAAGGCCGTCCTATATTTTTCCGCGGCTAAAAAGCCTGTGCAGGTGTTAATGCAGCGGTTTGAAGAGAGGTTCGCTGGTTACTTTATTGCGGCCGCAAATGCATATAAACAGAAAGATAAAATACCGGCAGCAGCCTTTCACGCCTGCAGTATTTCCTGCTGGGTGCCAATGCCCATATCAACGGGGATATTTGGCAGGCCATCACCACTGAGTTTTCCTTACAGGAATTGAAAGCATTTAAAAAACCATATTACCGGTATAACAGGAAGCTGAAAGAAGAGTTGTTTTTTGTGTACAGCACCGCCTTTAATACCGTTCCTGAGATCCGGGTCTTACATGGCCTCAGTTTCGGTTTTGACCGCAGTTTCGCCAGGCTGATGCTGGTCCGCTGGCGGAAACGGCAACTGAAACTTGCAATGCTATGGTTCACCGACAAAGAAAAATTTGCGGCTAAGTTTAACGCTTTGCAGAAAAAAGTGGCTTCCCTTGACAAACTGGTCTTGCAAAACCTTTAGTAGTGCTTTAGTTTGATTTTATAATGGATATTCGATTTACCGGGTCGTGTCATGCCGGGCTTGACCCGGCATCTTTCCCTTTGATTAATATAAAGACACCGGGTCGAACCCGGTGTGACAGAGCTCCGAAAGAACGGAAATCAAACTGACCCAATACGAAACGTATGATAACCGGGATAACAGGCAGGATTTCGCTACTTTTGCAGACCTTAAAAAGTATTGAATAAGCATGATCAATATTACACTCCCGGATGGCGCTGTGCGGCAATATGAAAAAGGGATCAGTGCATTGGGAATTGCCAGGTCAATTTCGGAAGGGCTGGCCCGCAAGGTGCTGGCAGCCGAAGTGAACGGACAGGTTTGGGATGTTTCAAGACCTATTGACGGGGATGCCTCGCTCAAACTGCTGACATGGAATGATAACGCCGGTAAGAACACTTTCTGGCATTCGTCCGCCCACCTGATGGCTGAAGCTGTGGAGTCGATGTTCCCGGGTGTCAAGTTCTGGGTGGGGCCGCCGGTTGAAAATGGTTTCTATTACGACATGGATCTCGGTGACAAAAAGATGAGTGAGGAAGACCTGGCAGCACTGGAGAAAAAAATGAATGAACTGGCAAAGAAGAACAGCGACTACCTGCGAAAAGAAATACCGAAAGCCGAGGCCGTAAAATATTTTTCAGAAAAAGGGGATGAGTACAAACTGGACCTGCTCAGTAACCTTACTGATGGGGAAATAACTTTTTACACACAGGGCAACTTTACCGACCTGTGCCGGGGGCCGCATATCCCCAACACCGGTTTCATCAAAGCCATTAAATTGATGAGTATTGCGGGCGCCTACTGGAAAGGCGACGGGAAGAATAAAATGCTGACCCGGGTGTACGGCGTCACTTACCCTTCGCAGAAAGAACTGGATGAGTACTTGCAGATGCTGGAGGAATCAAAGAAAAGGGACCACCGCAAACTGGGCAAAGAACTCGGCATTTATACTATGGATGACGATGTGGGACAAGGGCTCATCCTGTGGATGCCCAATGGTACGGTTATTATTGAGGAGTTGGAAAAATTAGCCAAAGAAACCGAACAGGCAGCAGGATACAAACGTGTGGTGACACCGCATATTGCCAAAGAAAGCATGTACATCACCAGCGGGCATCTTCCGTATTATGCGGACAGTATGTATCCGCCGATGGAAATGGACGGGGAGAAATATTACCTGAAGTCCATGAACTGTCCGCACCACCATAAGATCTTTGCGGCAGAACCCAAAAGCTACCGTGATCTGCCTTACCGCATTGCAGAATACGGAACTGTATATCGCTATGAGCAGAGCGGTGAATTATTCGGGCTGATGAGGGTCCGCTGCCTGCACATGAATGATGCACATATCTATTGCACCAAAGAACAGTTCAATGATGAGTTCAGGGCAGTGAACGATATGTACCTGAAATACTTCAAAATATTTGGTATTGAAAAATATGTGATGCGTCTTTCGCTGCACTCACCCGAAAAACTGGGGGTGAAGTATGTGAATGAACCTGAATTGTGGAAAGAAACAGAAACCATGGTGAGGAATGTGCTTACTGAATCAAACATCCCTTATGTGGAGGTTCAGGATGAAGCGGCATTTTACGGCCCCAAGATCGATGTGCAGATATTCAGCGCTATCGGCAGGGAGTTTACGCTGGCTACCAACCAGGTTGATTTCTCACAGGGCAGAAGCTTCAAACTGGAATACACAGCACAGGATAATAAGACAGAAACCCCGCTGATCATTCACCGGGCGCCGCTGGGCACCCATGAGCGGTTTATCGGCTTCCTGCTGGAACAATATGCCGGCAAATTGCCCACCTGGCTGGCCCCCGTGCAGGTAAAAGTTCTGCCAATCAGCGATAAGTTTATGGACTATGCAAAATCTGTTTCTGATAAACTGAAAAAAGCAGATATTCGTAGCGAAGTAGATGACAGAAATGAGAAGATAGGCAAAAAGATAAGGGATACAGAGCTGATGAAGGTCCCTTACATGCTGGTCATAGGAGAAAAGGAGATAAATGAGGGCAAAGTAGCGGTAAGAAGACAAGGCAAAGGTGATCTGGGGGCAAAAGGAGTGGATGAGTTTATTGCGGAAACGTTACTTGAAATAAAAGAAAGAAGAGCTGATTCTTAGATAGAAATATTCAACATTCAATAATCAATATTCAATGATCAACTTGCAAACCCGGACTGACTTGAATATTGTTTGTTGAGCATTGATTATTGAATATTATCTTTATTAGGCCTCAAACCCTGTATGAGGTTTTATTACAAACAAAAACGAAATGTCCCTTTCAGGAATGGGGCTCACTAAATAATTTAAATGGCAGTACCACAAAAACCCGGAGGCGGGTTCAGACCATCAGGCGGAGGCTTCAGGCCCGGCGGTGGCGGATTCAATAAAGGCGGATTCAGGGGCAGGTTTGTTCCCCGCAAAGAAGCAGAACACCGTATCAATCATTTTATCCGTGTCCCGCAGGTTCGCCTGGTTGGCGATAATGTGGAAATAGGCATCTACGACACACCCGCGGCGCTGAAGATGGCGCAGGACCAGGGTCTTGACCTGGTGGAAATTTCTCCCACAGTTGACCCTCCCGTTTGCAAGATCATAGACTACAACAAATTCCTGTACGATAAGAAGAAGAAGGAAAAGGAGATGAAGGCCAAGAGCAAAGTCTCTGAAGAAAAGGAGATCCGTTTCACTCCAAACACAGATGATCATGACTTTGATTTTAAATCAAAACATGCCATTGAATTCCTGAAGGACGGCAATAAGGTAAAAGCCTATGTGCAATTCAAAGGGAGGGCTATCCAGTTCCAGGACCGGGGACAGTTGCTCTTACTTAAATTTGCAGAACGCCTGGCCGAAACAGGCATTCTCGAAAGCATGCCGAAGATGGAAGGACGCCGGATGCTCGCCATGTTTGCACCCAAAGGGAAAAAGAA
>JANNUI010000445.1:0-13626 GCA_031395125.1 Chitinophagaceae bacterium
CGGTAACGATCTGTGAGGATATATGGAACCTCGGTGATAATCCCCTGTACCGCAACTGCCCGATGGATAAGCTGATGCAACAGCGGCCGGATATCATGCTGAACATCTCTGCCTCCCCTTTTGACTATACGCATGTGGAAGACAGGAAGGCCATGGTGAAATTAAATACTGGTAAATATAAACTGCCGATGCTGTATTGTAACTGTGTTGGCAGCCAGACAGAAATTGTTTTTGACGGCGGGTCGCTGGTCTTTGATAAAGATTCGAACCTTATCCGGCAGTTGCCATTGTTTGAAGAGGCCATGGAAGTTTTTGACCTGAATGATGATGGAACATTTGTGCAGCCGGTGACTACCAAAGCTGCAGATCTGCCTGATGCTGAATTCAACCCGGAAGAACTGGATCATCAGCTCTGCACCGCTGAGATCTATAATGCCATCGTAATGAGCATAAGGGATTATTTCAGCAAGATGGGTTTTGCCAATGCCATAGTGGGCAGCAGCGGTGGGATTGACAGCGCTGTCACCCTTGCATTGGCCTGCCAGGCGCTGGGGAAAGAGCATGTAAAGGCTATCATGATGCCTTCGCCCTATTCTACTGGCCATTCCATAAGCGATGCGGAGAAACTGAGTAATAACCTGGGTAACCCATATGATATTGTCCCGATCAGCAATATCTACGAAAGTTTTTTGGCTGAACTGAAACCCATTTACAAAGACCTGCCTTTTGGTTTGGCTGAGGAAAACATACAGGCCAGGACAAGGGGCAACCTGCTGATGGCGATCGCCAATAAGTTTGGGTACATTTTACTCAATACCTCTAACAAAAGCGAACTGGCAACTGGCTATGGAACATTGTATGGTGATATGGCAGGCGGTCTTGGGGTGCTGGGCGACTGTTACAAAATGCAGGTATATGCGCTGGCAAAGTATATCAACCGGGATAAAGAGATCATTCCGTCAAACATACTGGTAAAACCACCCTCAGCAGAATTAAAACCCGGGCAAAAAGATACAGATTCACTTCCTGATTATAGTATTCTTGACAGGATATTATATCAGTACATTGAAAGAAGGAAAGGACCGAAAGAAATCAAAGCGCAGGGATTTGATGCGGTATTGGTGGACAGGGTACTACGGTTGGTCAACATCAATGAATATAAGCGCAACCAGTTCTGTCCCATCATCCGTATTTCGCCCAAGGCATTTGGTGTGGGCCGCAGGGTGCCGATCGTCGGAAAGTACCTTTCCTGAAGCTTAGTGCTGAAAAGTTACTTCTACTAAAAATGTAGGACCCAATGTCGTAACCGGGATTATCAGCACCAACTGCGTCTCAGTAACAGAAACAAGCGTGACGGTGTTATCTCCGTTTGTAAAAAGTGGTGACGATAATTGAATCAGGGTCTCCCCATTTTGAAAACTCCATGTAAAAGGATTGGTTTGCGGATCGCCGGCATTACACTTGGTGGCCCCTTCATCCACCACACCGTTGCCGGAGGCATTAAAGGTTAGGATATTGTCTGTCTGGCAGGCAGCAAAATTGTTATAAGCTATGCCACCCACGGAAGCGCTTTTGTATCTCCAGGAAGCCTGTGTTAAAAGCTCAGTTTTTGTTTTCGGAATATCATCCTTTTTATCGCAGGATGAAAAAAGTAACAACATAACGGGGAGGGCGGCTGCCAGGAAAAAAAGATGCTTTTTCATACGTTGGGGATTTACAGCAAAAATCGTATTATTTTAATGGATTTACCCGTAATTATGCCCTAAAATAATGCCAGAATTCATCCGTCTTTCATCGCGGCAGGCATTTTGCTAAAAGCAAGTTCGTATTTTGCAAAAAGTCCTGCCTAATTTACTTAAAAATCAGTTCTATCATGCTCAAAACAGCAGAAGATATACGACAGCTCAATGAACAGATCACCCATGCCGGGCAGTTTACGGATAAGTTAAAAGAAGAGATCGGGCATGTGATCGTCGGGCAAATCCACATGTTGGACCGGTTGCTCATTGGCCTGCTGAGCAATGGGCATGTACTGCTGGAAGGGGTTCCCGGTCTTGCAAAAACACTTGCCATTAAATCCCTGGCACAGGCTATTCATGCAAAATTCAGCCGTATTCAGTTTACACCCGATCTATTGCCGGCTGATGTGATAGGAACGATGATTTACAATCAGCAAAAAAATGAATTTGTAGTGCGCAAAGGTCCCGTCTTCGGCAATTTTATCCTGGCTGACGAAATAAACCGTGCGCCGGCCAAGGTGCAAAGCGCCTTGCTGGAAGCCATGCAGGAACGGCAGGTGACCATTGGCGAGTCCACGTATAAATTGGATGAACCATTCCTGGTGCTTGCCACACAGAATCCGCTGGAACAGGAAGGAACCTATCCTCTGCCCGAAGCACAGGTTGACCGCTTTATCATGAAAGTGATCGTGGATTATCCAAAGATGGCCGAAGAACAACTGATCCTCCGTCAGAACATACAGGGTGCTTTTCCTGCTGTAAAGCAGGTGGTATCCATGCAGGAAGTGCTGAATGCAAGGGACCTGACCCGGCAGATATACATGGATGAGAAAATAGAACAGTACATACTTGATATTGTTTTTGCAACGCGGCGGCCGCAGGATTATAAACTGGAAAAACTGGAGCCATTGATCTCCTACGGGGCATCACCCAGAGGAAGCATCAATTTGGGTATTGCATCAAAGGCGCAGGCATTCCTGAACAAAAGAGGGTTTGTGATCCCGGAAGATGTAAGGGCCATCTGCAAAGATGTGCTGCGACACCGGATCGGTCTCACCTACGAAGCGGAAGCAGAAAATGTGAATGTGGAGGATGTGATCGAAGATGTGCTGAAACAAATTAATGTCCCATAAAGAAAGAACGCAGATAATCATGATGATTAGGATTTATTATGATTATCTTTTTCATCTTAACAATCATAAAAATCAGCGTTCCATTTGCTGACCACTTCAGAAATATTAAAAAAAGTAAGAGAGCTTGAGATCAAAAGTAAAAAGCTCACCAGCGATTTATTTACCGGAGAATATCATAGCGCCTTTAAAGGGAAGGGGATGTCGTTTAAGGAAGTAAGGGAGTATTCCGCAGGGGATGATATCCGGTTTATTGACTGGAATGTTTCGGCAAGGTTTGGTCACCCGTTCAGCAAAATATTTGAGGAGGAACGGGAACTAACGGTAATGTTGCTGGTGGATATCAGCAATAGTTCCTTGTTTGGAACGGTGCATGCCCGTAAAAGAGACATTGTAACGGAGATCGGTGCGGTACTGAGTTTTTCTGCAGTGAATAATGCCGACAAAATCGGGGTGATCTTTTACAGTGATGTGATCGAAGGCTATATCCCTCCCAAAAAAGGCAAACAGCATGCCCTGTACATTGTACGGGAACTGCTGACGATGGAGCCCAAAGGAAAAGGTACTGCAGTCAGTAAAGCGCTTCGTTATTTTAATAACTCGACCAAACAAAAAAGCATCGCCTTTATACTGAGTGATTTTTTAGATGCCGGCTATGAAGATGCATTGCGTATAGCCGCCCGCAAGCATGATATAATTGGTATCAAGATATACGACCGGATGGACCAGCAGCTGCCGGATGCAGGCCTGCTGCAGGTGCAGGATGCGGAAAGCGGCGTCCGCAAATGGGTGGACAGCAGTAACTCTTTTGTGCGGTACAGTTATGAGCAGGAATTTTTCCGGGTGACAGCGTATGCCACACAAAACTTTAAAAAGGCAGGCTGCGATCTGTTGCATATCAAAACCGGTGAAGACTATGTAAAGGTGTTACAGCGTTTTTTCCTCAGCAGGAACAAGTAAGTCAACATGATCTTCAAAAAGCAAATACTTTTTCCTGCATTGCTGCTGTTTACGATAAATACTGCAGCACAGGTGAAAACGGGCATTGAAGCCTCGGTCGATAAAAATAAGATCCTGATCGGTGAACCCTTTACATTGCGGATCCAGGCGCAATTTCCGCAGGATGTCCCGGGCCGGTTTATCAAGATTGATAGTATTGAGCATTTTGAGTTTGTTGAAGAACCTTTGATTGATTCAGTCATCGGCAATGGGGGCAGGAGTTATAAGGGAATTTACAAACTGACCGGTTTTGACTCCGGTCACTGGGTTATCCCGTCTTTCCAGCTTTCAAAACAGGTTAAAACCGATACTATCGGCATCGATGTAGTATTCTCCGGGTTTAATCCTGAACAGGAATACCACGATATAAAAGATATCATTGAAGTAAAACCGGAAGCCAACAGGCCATGGTGGTGGTATGCTGCCGGTGGCGCTTTACTGCTGGTTATACTACTCGTTTATTTATCAAAAAAGAAAAAACCGGTCCCGTTTATAAAACCAGCGGCAGAAGCGAACCCGTACGAAGAAGCGATGGGACAACTATCTGAACTTCAAAATAACAAACCGGATGCAAAACAATATCATACAAAGCTGGCTGATATATTCCGGCTGTACATTTTCCGGAAGAAAGGGATCCTTTCCCTGCAAAAAACAACCGATGACCTGATCCTGCAACTGAAGAGCCTGCAAATAGGGAAGGAGCAATTCGACAAATTGTCCCAGTCGCTCCGGTTGGGCGATTTTGTAAAGTTTGCGAAGTATAACCCATCAGATGAAGACAATAACCATTGTTATAATGATATTCTGAATTCAATAAAGACAATTGAACTTTCGGGTTCATAAGCCCCTTCGCGGAGGGGTTTGGGGAGGCCTATGTTCTACAACTGGATAAAAAATATGGATTTTGCTTACCCATTGCTTTTTGGGTTGTTTGTACTGCTGCCAGTACTCACCTGGTGGTATGTAAAAAGGCATAGCGGTAACCAGGCCAGTATTACCGTTTCATCTGTTCATCCATTTGCTGCATCTTCCTGGAAAAACCAGTTGCGGCATTTCCCCTTTATCCTTCGTTTGCTGTCATTGAGTGCCCTCATTTTTGCACTGGCCCGTCCGCAAAAAAGAAATGAGGAGCAGCGTACAGAGGGAGAGGGTATTGATATTGTGCTCTGCATGGATGTAAGCGGCAGTATGGGCTCAGGTGATATTCCACCTTCGAGGATGGAGGTGGCGAAGGAAGTGGCGCTGGAGTTTGTACGCAGCCGCCCGGTTGACCGCATCGGCCTCGTTATTTTTTCAGGGGAGAGCTTTACACAATGTCCAATCACTACGGACAGGAATACATTGCTTGCCCAGATACAGAATCTGGAAAGCAGAAAACACCTGGCTGACGGAACAGTGATCGGCGAAGGGCTGGCCACAGCAGTTGACCGGTTGTCCAAAGCGCCGGGAAAAAGTAAGGTCATCATCCTGCTGACAGATGGTAAGGAAGACCCGCCGGAGACCAGGCTGATCGACCCGCTGACTGCATTGGACATTGCAATATCCCGGCAGGTGAAAGTTTATACAATTGGTATGAGTGCCGGTCCGGCCACTATTATTGAAAATACCGGCAATACAAAAAGGCAAAATGACCCCTCTGTTGGTTTTTTGGATGAAGCCCTGCTCCAAAAGATCGCAGGCGAGACCGGGGGCCGGTATTTCCGGGCAAGGGATAAGGAGGGTCTTTCCACCATCTATCAGCAAATTGACCAGTTGGAAAAATCAACAGTGGAAACCACTTCATTCAAAAGGGTGGAAGAAAAATTCCTGCCCTTTGTGCTGGCCGCATTATTGTTCCTGTTCCTCGAAATGCTGCTCCGCTTTACTTTGCTGCGGAAATTTCCCTGATACTACTACGCTCATTCAGAATCCACTTTCTTCTATGCCGAAACGATATCGCCTATATCAGTAAACAATTCAAAATGTTAGCTGAGCTACGTAGCACACAGTACTTTATTCTTTTATCTTGCAGCCCGGAATGAAAGCAACAGTTTACAAATCCACCGGGAGCTGGTACATCATTAAAGACGAAGCCGGAAAATTCTGGAATGCCCGGATGAAAGGGGTTATGAAGCTGGAGGGCATCACCAGCACCAACCCGGTGGCAGTAGGTGATATTGTAGAAATGGAATCACAGGCCGATACCGATAACTCGGCCATCATTAACGAAATTCATCAGCGGCACAATTATATCAACCGGCAAAGCCCCCGGCATAAGCATCAGCACCATATTGTGGCGGCTAATCTTGACCAGTCCATGCTGGTTGCCACGTTGAAAGAACCCCGGACCTCGCAGGGTTTTATTGACCGCTTCCTCGTTGCCTCGGAAATGTACCATGTGCCCGCCGTTATTGCTTTTAATAAATCAGATCTGTATAAAGACAAAGAGCTGGAGAAATATGAGCAGTGGAAAAAGATGTATGAGACGGTTGGATACCCGGTGTTGCTGGTAAGCGCTGAAAAGAAAGAAGGAATCAAAGAATTGAAAGAAATACTAAAAAATAAAACAACGTTGATCAGTGGTCACAGTGGTGTGGGCAAATCATCCCTGCTGAATGTGATCTTCCCTGAAATGAGCCTCAAGACCGGGGAGATAAGCGGCTGGAGCGGCAAGGGACAGCACACCACTACGTTTGCCGAGATGTATGACCTTCCGGCACCCGGCGGGGGCCGTATCATCGATACACCTGGTATGCGGGAATTTGGCCTGGTGGACATTGAGAAGCAGGAACTCTCACACTATTTTCCTGAAATGCGGGAACGGCTGAATAATTGCCAGTTCAACAACTGCCTGCATTATAACGAACCCGGCTGTGCTGTTAAAGAGGCTGTAAATAACAAGGAAATTCATGAGGACAGGTATGTGAGTTATCTTGGTATTCTTGATTCGATTGAAGAGAAGAGCTATTAGGCCCCCTGTCCCCCGCAGGGGGAACTTAGGTTATCGAAGCTTCGTATTTCAGATTATGGTTTAAGGAAGCTGAGCTTGATTAGTCAAAGCAAAGAAGAAGAGGCGAAGTAAAATGAAGAGCTGTATTTAAGCCCCGTAGGGGCGGTATGCCGGTAGCCCCGGATGCAATCCGGGGTAAATATAGTAAGTGATGTTTCAGAGCTCCGAAGGAGCGATATATTTTACGCAAAGAAGAGTTTAGGATACATCCCCGCCCGGGCAGCCTGCCTGCCGGTAGGCAGGGGTTAGCTGAATAGAATTACCGGACGTACAAGTGTGCGACGCAAGGAAGATGCTCAGGGAACCGGACGCTGGTGTAAAAAGATTGCTTCGGCTTCGCCTCGCAAGATGATATGCCTTCGCTGAAGCTTCGGCATACAAGTAGAAGCACAAAAGCCGGCAAATAAATTTGTTAAAAAGTATCAGCCTTTTCATAGACCTCGTTAGGGGCCTGCCTGCCGGTAGGCAGGGTTTGGGGTTTACGCAATATTCCTTCTTCCCTCATTAAACAGCCTTCCTTCCAGTACTCCGGCCAGTTCCACTACCGCTTTGTTGTCCTTGTTCAGGGCATCACGGGTCTTGGTGGGGAAAATGGAGATACCGTTGTAAATACTGTAATGCAGGGTAAGGTTGTGGCCTTTGAAACGGAACTCCCAGTCAATAGCATCAAAGTCATCTTCTTTGTTGGAAAACCGGACGTTGAAATCCTGGCCCAGGATGTCGGCTACATGGTAGAATTGTTTCAGACCGCCGTCATCGGCAATCACGGCTTCGGTACAGCCTAAGGTGGTTCGTAGGGTGAGGCTCATTGTTAAGGTGGTTTAGTTGATTCATACTACGGATATAATAGCATCCATTAGACATGGATGATGGTTTAAACGCTGCACACAACAAAACCTTAACTCTTGAATTTTTTGGCCTTTTTGGCTGCCTTAGTTCCATCCGGATCGCCGCTGAGTATCTTTTCGGCGCCTACATTTTTTCCATTGGTGGGACATCCTGTCTTCCGTTTGAACAAGTTGCTCAGTTTGCCGCATGATGCCAGTAACAGCATGAGACTCAGTGCAACGGTGATAAAACGGAGGTTTTTCATTGTATACAGCTTGTGATGCAATAACGAATGTACTGAGAAATAATTGCTTCGTAAATAGTAAAGCTACGAGTTTTGAGCAATGAGTTATGAGTTAGTTTCTGACTGTCAGAGTGTTGACTCGCAGCTCACAGCTAACAGCTCAGGGCTTCTCCCTAAACCAGTCCGCATATCGTACATTGCCAACGGGCAATAGACAATAGGCAAAGGACAAACTATCCGAAGCTGCATATTGCCAATTGCCTATTGATTGTTAAACCACCCAGCGTATTTAACGTAGTTGTTGGCAATCCGGTTGATCTCCCCGCTGATGAGTTCCTGCGAAATGTCCTTCACCTTTTTGGCAGGCACACCGGCATAGATGCTCCCTGCTTCGCAAACGGTATTTTCCAGCACTACTGCCCCGGCCGCAATGATGGTATTGCTATGCACTATTGCATTATCCATCACAATAGCGCCCATACCAATGAGTACATTATCATGAACGGTGCAGCCATGCACAATAGCATTATGCCCGATGGAAACATTATCGCCGATCGTTGTTCCGTATTTCTCGTAAGTGCAGTGGATGCAGGCTCCGTCCTGCACATTTACTTTGTTACCCAGCTTAATAAAATTCACATCGCCACGCAGCACCGTGTTGAACCAGAAACTGCAATCATCACCCGCCACCACATTACCAACGATTGTGGCATTGGGGGCAATGAAACAGTTGTTACCAAATTGTGGGTGCTTACCTTCTACGGGAAGTATTATTGGCATAGATTTTTTTTGTTACCAGTTTCAGTTTTTCATTGCATCGTTCCTTGCGTCGCACACTTGTACAGCATATCGCTGCTCAGCAATTTCAACACAGAGATACAGAGTTTTGAGAGTTACACAGAGAGTCTCTGAGTAACCCTGTGCCCTCCTTAACTCTGTGTTGAAAATCTCCTGGTCTGCAAATTATA
The DNA here is from genome assembly GCA_031395125.1 of Chitinophagaceae bacterium. GTDB lineage: Bacteria > Bacteroidota > Bacteroidia > Chitinophagales > Chitinophagaceae > JJ008. The sequence goes on from JANNUI010000445.1 coordinate 8,898, forward strand.
GAATTTCCTTGCGCCTTTGCGCCACCTTTGCGTTCTTTGCGTGAAATAAAATTACTTGAACCAACGGGAACTTTTTTTACGCCACATCGCACAGACCTCTCCGGCTCCGCTGGCACTGGAAATAGTAAAAGCGGACTGCTGCAGTTTGTATGATGCTTCGGGGAAAGAATATATTGACCTGATCGGCGGCATCAGTGTGGCCAATATTGGCCACCGCCATCCGAAAGTGATCGAAGCGATACAAAAACAACTGGAGGCTTACCTGCATGTGATGGTGTATGGAGAATTTATTGAATCTCCGCAGGTGCAGTATGCAAAACTGCTGACGGAACATTTACCAGCAACGCTCAACTCCGTTTACTTTACCAACTCAGGTACTGAAGCAACAGAAGGAGCGATGAAGCTGGCCAAAAGAGTAACCGGCCGTACGCAAATGATCGCTTTCAAAAATGCCTATCATGGCTCCACGCAGGGGGCATTGAGTGTGATAGGAGACGAATACTGGCGGAATGCATTCCGCCCGCTGCTGCCGGATGTGCTGCACCTGGAGTACAACCCGATAGCTATCGGGTCATTTGAATCGCTGAATGAAATAACAGAACGAACTGCCTGTGTGATCGCTGAAACAGTACAGGGGGAGGCCGGTGTTATTGTTCCTTCAAAAGAATGGATGCAGGCATTGCGTAAGCGATGTACGGAAACAGGGGCCCTGCTGATATTAGATGAGATACAGGCTGGTTTTGGAAGAACCGGCAAACTTTGGGGCTTTCTGCATTTTGATATAGTGCCGGATGTTTTATTGTTGGGCAAAGCATTGGGTGGCGGTATGCCGCTGGGAGCATTCGTTGCAGATAAAAAGCTGATGGATGCTTTTACCGAAAACCCGGTACTGGGACATATTACCACTTTCGGCGGCCACCCGGTTTGCTGTGCGGCTGGCATGGCGGCAATGAAAGCATTGCTGGAAGAAGGATGGATGGATGGAGTGAAGGCAAAGGAAGAATTATTCCGGTCATTATTGAAGCATCCGCCGGAAGGCGGACACAGCCCAAAAATAAAAGCCATCCGTTCATTTGGTTTATGGATGGCGGTGGAGTTTGATTCTTTTGAGACGAATAAGAAAGTAATTGATGCCTGTATTGCTAATGGTGTGCTGACAGATTGGTTTTTATTTGCTGCTGATTGTTTAAGGATTTCTCCGCCGTTGGTTATTGGAGAAGAGGAGATAAGGAGGGCTTGTAGTACGATTCTGGCAACAAGTGATTTCTAATTGCATCGGACCCGTTTTCTATGCCTGGTTGAGCAAAGATTTTTTCAATTGTGTATAAAGTATCTATCTGTTTCTTCCCCGTCATCTATCATTCTTACTTCAATATCAAATAACTCATCAAAGATTTTTTCCTTTTTTGATTCTTCTATAAAATCTAAATTCAATTCATTAATTGGTTTAATAATTCTGTCAATATCAATAAGATTGTTATTTGTAATGTACTTAATTACTTTTTTTACTTCCTCAGATGGCACATTGTCTTCTGTCATGTGCCAAACAAAATCTTGTTGCTCTTCAGGATCCTTTTCATCATAAATTACAGTCCCATAAATTTTATCAAAACTAGTAGCCCCCCAATTAATTCTTACCGCACCTAAAGCACCTAGAAAAGTTTCCAAAAATATTTTACGTTTCATTTCTATCCTAAATTGTTCAAAAAATCTATTCTTGTAATCCATCTAATTTGCCCCAACTGAAATAAATACGCCGCCAAAGCCCTCACCACCGGCCATAAACTAAAGATTAAACTACTCCACCTCCACAATAACTTCCACTTCCACTGCAATACCAAATGGCAAAGAATTCATTCCTACTGCCGAACGGGCATGTTTTCCTTTCTCACCAAAGATTTCTACCATCAGGTCGCTGTACCCGTTGATGACCCTGGGCTGGTCTTTAAAATCATCCGTACAGTTGACCATACCCAGCACTTTTACAATTCGTTTGACCTTATTCAAAGAACCAAGTTCTGTTTTTAAAACGGCAAGATGACTAATGGCAGTTAAACGGGCGGCTTCATATCCCTGCTCAATAGTCAGGTCTTTACCTACTTTGCCGGTTATATAAGTTCCGTCAGCTTTCCATGGCCCTCTGCCTGACAGGTAAAGTAAATTGCCAACCCTTACTGCATTTATGTAATTGGCAACGGGACCCGGCGGAGCAATTAATACAATTCCTTTTTCTTTAAGCCTTGCTTCAGCATCTTGTGCTTTTAATGCAATAGGCAATACGCAACAGGCAATGAGCAACAACAGAGCAGTTTTCATCTTATAATAATTTATAAATGTATGCAGCAATTAATGCACCGGTAATTGGCCCCAGCACGGGTATCCAGCTATAACCCCAGTCACTGTCTCTTTTTCCCGGTATCGGTAAAATAAAATGGGCAATCCTTGGTCCCAGGTCTCTTGCAGGATTGATGGCATAACCAGTCGGTCCGCCGAGCCCTAATCCAATACCCAGTACTAATAACCCGACAGGCAAAGCATCTAAAGATCCTAATGAAGAAGCGGCAGGCGACATGGCAAGCGCACCAAAAACCAGCACAAAGGTTCCGATGATCTCTGTTATTAGATTATGACCCACGCTGCGGATAGCAGGAGCATTGCAGAATACGGCCAGCTTTAAATCCTTATCATCAGTTGCAGCAAAATGTTGTTTGTAAGCCAGCCATACAATCGTTGCCCCGGCTATGGCGCCGGCAAACTGTGCGCCGATATAAGTGGCCAGTAATGATGAATCAAAATCTGCAAAGGCAGTCATAGCAATCGTTACGGCCGGGTTCAGGTGGCCGCTGCCTCCCAATTTTAAAGAAGCATAAACACCGAGGAATACAGCCATGGCCCAGCCGAATGTGATAACGATCCAGCCGCTGTTTTGCCCTTTGGTTTTGTTGAGTACCACATTGGCCACCACACCATCACCCAGGATGATGAGCAGGGAAGTTCCGATGAATTCGCCTAAGAATGGAGACATATAAACTGTAATTAGTAATGAATAATTAAGAATTAATAATTGGAAGATAGTTCTTAGCCACCGAATTAAAGTTATTGATTTGTTCTTTTATCCAGGTTTCATCTTTATTTAATTCTTCAGACATTATGGTTGCAACTTCCGGTGCTTTTTCTTTTGCAACCGTTGCATCCAGCAGCAATTGCCTTGTTCTTCTTGATAAAAAGTCTTCCACCGTCATGCACATTTCTTCCTGCACCGATTTTTTTATGGCTGCTTTTAGTTCATCATTGTTTAAAGAAGTTATTGCAGCCGGGGCAACGGGTTTATCATGTCCGTACAGCAGCAGTTCTTTTGTGATGCAGGGTTTGTCAGGCAGGTTAAAATTCTTAATTGCTATATCCACCACATCTTCTGCCATCTTTCGGTAGGTGGTCCATTTGCCGCCGGTGATGGTGATCATACCGGATTCAGCAACAGCAATAAGATGGTCCCTTGACAAAGCAGCAGTCTTCCTGGTTTTTCCTTTCAGCAAAGGCCGCAGGCCGGCAAACATACTCCGTACATCGCTCAGCTTTGGGTCTTTACTGAGATAGCGGCCGATATGCTTTAAAATAAATTCAATTTCTTCTGGTAACGGAACAGGTTCGGCCGTAACAGTATCAACAGGGGTGTCCGTTGTGCCCAGTACGATCTTACCATGCCAGGGTACGGCAAACAACACCCTTCCATCGTCTGTTCTCGGGATCATGATGGCAGTATCTCCCGGTAGAAATTCCTTGTCCACCACCAAATGTATCCCCTGGCTGGGACTGATGATGTTGTTATGTTTTGCATCATCCATTTTCATAACTGCATCAGTAAATACACCGGTAGCATTGATGACCACCTTGCTTTTTACTTCATAGTCTTTTCCTGTAAGAGCATCTTTGACCCATACACCGCAGATCTTCTTTTGCATTTTCAGCAAACCGGTAACGGGAAAATAATTCAACATTGTTGCCCCATGTTGCACTGCTGTTTGTGCTATGCTGATGGCAAGCCGGGCATCATCAAACTGTCCGTCGTGGTACAATACTCCGCCTTTCAGGTCCTCCGGGTCGAGGGTAGGGGCCATTTGAAGGGTCTCTTCCTTTGATAAGAATTGTGAAGGGCCCAGGCCCAGTTTACCCGCCATCTTATCATATATCTTCAAGCCGATGCCATAAAATGGTTTCTCCCACCATTTGTAATTGGGGACGACGAATTTTTGATTGTGAACCAGGTGAGGGGCATTCTTAAGCAGCAAACCTCTTTCTTTCAGCGCTTCCATCACTAATTTGATATTGCCCTGCTGCAGATAACGGACACCGCCATGCACCAGCTTGGTACTGCGGGATGATGTGCCCTTGGCAAAATCATACTGCTCGAACAGAACTGTTTTTAATCCTCTTGATGCAGCATCGAGTGCTGTGCCCAGGCCAGTGGCGCCCCCTCCAATGATACAGACGTCAAACTCATTAATACTTTCAAGCTGTTGTATAAATAAAGAACGGTTCATGTTTGATGAATTATTAATTAATAATTATTAATTAATAATTTTTTCAGCCCATGCAATACTTGCCTTCACCGCCCTTTGCCACCCCTTTACCAGTTCATTTCTTTTATCATTATCCATAGCAGGAGAAAAGGTTTTATCAACCTGCCACTGTTGTTGTATCTCTCCAATATTTTTCCAATAGCCCACGG
>JANNUI010000102.1:0-1862 GCA_031395125.1 Chitinophagaceae bacterium
CCGATGCCGAGGCGATCAGGACCCCGACCTTGTTCATCGGTGGCGCCAGGACCAGGGGCACGCTGCCGCAGGTGCTGCAAGCGCTGGCAGCGCATGTGGCTGATGCGAAGACGGCGATGATCCCGGGCACCACCCATCCGATGTTCGAGCAGGCGCCGCAGAAATATTGCGAAATCGTGCTGGAGTTTCTGGCGGCGAATTGATCGCGCCCCGGACGTTCCGCGATACCTTGCGGGGTTAGGTCTAGTCTATTATAAGAGACGAATGTCTATTATAGGAGACGATACCGGAGCCCGGATCGCGCGCCGGCTGCGGCTGGAGCGGGACGCGCGGGGCTGGTCGCAGGCCGACCTGGCCGAGCGATCCGGCGTCTCCAAGGCGACCATCAGCAAGATCGAACGCGAGGAGCTGAGCCCCACCGCGGTGATCCTGGTGCGGCTGTCCAGCGCCTTCGACCTGACGCTGGCGGGCCTGCTGGTGCGCGCCGAGGGCGAGGGCGCGCGGCCGCTACTGTCGCGCGCCGCCGACCAGCCGGTGTGGCGCGATCCCGCGACAGGCTATGCGCGCAAACAGGTGTTTGGCCGGCCCGACCATCCCGTCGAGATCATCCAGGTCGAAATGCCCGCCGGCAAAAGCGTGGTGCTGCCGGCCTCGTCCTACGCGCGGATCCGGCAGGCGGTCTGGGTGCAATCCGGCGAACTCGTCATTACCGAGAATGGCGAACGCAGCGTGCTGGCCGCTGGCGACTGCCTCGGTTTCGGTGCACCTGCGGAAACCACCTTCGCCAACGAAACCAAATCCGCTTGCACCTATCTCGTCGCGCTCGCACGGAGCTAGCGCGATGCACGGGACCAAAGCCTCAAGTCCACCGCCCGATACCCGCGAGGAATCCATCGCGCCTGCCGGTCACAATGGCGGGCCACCGCTGGAGCCCGAGCACACGCCGGAATGGGGCAATGGCGGCATAGGAAACTATTTCTACTGGAAGGCGGCGCACCGTGCGGCCTGGAAAAACCCCTCGCCCGGCATCGTGATGTTCCGGATCCGGAAAGCCGAACGGCTGGGGCTGACCTACCAGGAATACACGCTGGAAATCCTGGAACGCGGCCGCCACCTGCAGATCGAGGACGTCGAGAGAATTGCGGAGATCAGGCAGGCGCGAACGGCCAAGCGAACATGATCGAACGCGACCGCCGATTCACCGATCTGCTTTGCACCGGGGCCGACCAACATGTCCGCGATCGAGATTAATGCGCTGAGGGCCTCGCCTGAAATTCGCGAATGGCTGAGCGAGATCCTGATCGAGACAGTCGCGCATGGCGGATCGGTCAGCTTCATGCATCCGCTGCAGCCGAAAGCGGCCGATGCCTTCTGGGACAATTCGCTGGCGGCAGCCGGCCGCGACGAGTGCATCATTCTCGGCGCCTGGGACGGCGATGTGCTCGCCGGCACCGTCACCCTGCTGCTCGACTGTCCGCCCAATCAGCTGCATCGCGCCGAAATCGCCAAGATGATGACCCGCCGCAGCCATCGCGGCCTTGGCATCGCCACGGCCCTGATGCGGACGGCCGAACAACTGGCGGTGCAGCGCAACCGAACGCTGCTGGTGCTGGACACCGCGACCGACGGCGGCGCGTCGGGGCTGTACGAGAAACTGGGATTTACCCTGGCCGGAGAAATTCCTGACTACGCTTTCAAGCCGCAGGGTGGCTTGAGCGGAGCACTGTTCTACTGGAAGCGGATCGGGCGATGAGCAGGCGGAACTTGACGGCGTTGGGCACTCCCGCTATTTTCCGAATACGGAATTCCGTATTCCAAACCGGATGCGCGCCCATGATCCCGCTCGACCCGACCCCGAACCT
>JANNUI010000509.1:0-1712 GCA_031395125.1 Chitinophagaceae bacterium
GCCCAGCGGCTGCGGCAGGTCTCAAACCGGATGACTTGATCGTTACCTTCGGCGGCGAGAAGATTGGTTCCATTCGCGATTACGAGCGAGTGCTCCTCACACTGGCCGTCGGCAGCGAAATAATTGTGATAGTAAAGCGTGGAGAAGAACTTTTGCGATTACCTATTACGCCCGTCGCAATAAAACAACCATGAAAATCGTTTTCGCATTAATGTTGGTCGCCACAACCGCAGTCAGATCAATTTCGGCTTGCCAGTCGAGTGCGCCGGCAGACGAGCTTGCCCGCGGGTTGATTGCAACGCCCAAAGTCTTCGCGGCCGCCGCCGAACGCATCCGCCCGACGCTCGTCACGATCGAATCCTTCGGCGGCGTGAGCGCGCTGCAAGGCGTGATCGGCGGCATTCGCAGACAAGGCGAAGGGAATACAACCGGAGTTGTCATTTCGCGCGACGGATACGTCGTAACGAGTTCGTTTAACTTTATTCAGCAGCCCAACGTGATCACGGTTGTGACCAGTGACGGGACGCGGCGGTTGGCCAAGCTTTTGGGTCGCGACGACACTCGGCAGATTTGCTTGCTCAAGATTGACAAAGTGAACGATTTGCCGATTCCCGAACGAGTCGATCCCGCCGAGGTTCAAGTCGGTCAGTGGGCGATGTCCGTCGGCGTCGGTTACGGCGATGTGAATCCAGCTCTTTCATTAGGGATAATCAGCGCCAAGAATCGCGCCGGTGGCCGCGCGATACAAACCGACGCCAACATCAGCCCAGCAAATTACGGCGGCCCGTTGATCGATTCGGCCGGTCGCATGATTGGCGTTTGCGTGCCGCTGAATCCGAACTCGCTCGACAAAGGCGCCGGGGTCGAATGGTACGACAGCGGGATCGGGTTTGCGATTCCGCTATTTGGCTTGGACGATCGTTTGCATCAAATGAAGGACGGCAAAAATTTCTTTCCGGCTTATTTAGGAATCGTCGTGGCCGCAACTGGCGATGACCAGGGCGTTCGCATCGACCGAGTCGACAGTTTGGAAGAGCGACGCAAAGCGGCCGAAGCGGCAAAAGCGAAGAAGACCAAACCTGAAGATAAAGACGGAGACGCCGAAAACGATTCGAAACCTTCGCCGCTCGAGCCCGATCGTCCTGAAGACTACGACTATCCCGCATTCAAGGCGGGCATTCTGGTTAACGATATCATTCTGTCGCTAAACGACCAGTCCGTGATCGACACCCGCAGCCTGCGAATCGCGCTGGGCCGTTTCAACGCGGGCGACCGAGTTGAAGTTCACATTCTTCGAGGCGAAGAGCGCAAAACAATTCCGGTCGAATTGGGGCGTCCACCAAAAACCGCGCTCACCCCCCACCAGCTTCCCGCCGGCCCGCCACCTGGAAACTAGCGATCATCTGCAAGGCGTGCGGTCTGAATGTTGGCGGCAGTTGTAAAGAGCTGTGTGATTGTCGAGCGATTTCGCTGCAATTGTGCCACGGGTGTTTCAAGCAACTCCGGCCGTCAGTCATTTGCTAACTTTTTCCAAGTTCGGATTCGAAATCGCGCGCACCATGTAGAATACGAATCAATTCAATTGCGCCAGGATGCTGCCAAGCGTTCCCTTTTTTACCGTCTTGCTCCCATGCTGCGGGACCGCCGTCATTTTACCAGTCGCCGGATTTCGGATTACAAGATGGCTGTCGCGGCAATGGTCTTCTTCCATG
>JANNUI010000325.1:0-8834 GCA_031395125.1 Chitinophagaceae bacterium
CTGGAGATAAAGAAATGGATGGTGATACCGAGTACGATGGCCCCCAGCATCAGCACAACAATTTCAATGATGGATAGACTTAACTGGCTGTCCATAAACAGTAACGTCAGGTTGTTAAACTATTAAAATCTTAGAAAAGAATGACTAATAGTTTTTCACAAAGGGGGATAAAGAATACTGCCGCAAGATAGTAGTTACTGCAAACTGTGAAATAGGAAATGTACTAAGGAATTACCCCCTCACCAGGGTCCCCACCTTTTCACCTGTCACCACCCGGCGCAGGTTGTCTTCTTTGTTGATGTCGAAAACGATGATCGGCAGGTTATTTTCCATACAAAGCGTGAAGGCGGTCATATCCATTACCCGCAGGTTATTGGTCAGGCATTCCTGAAAAGAAATGACATTAAATTTAGTGGCAGTCGGGTCTTTTTCGGGATCGGCCGTATAAATGCCATCCACCCTTGTTCCTTTAAGGATCACATCGGCATTTATTTCAATAGCCCTTAATGAACCGGCTGTATCTGTTGTGAAGTAAGGGTTACCGGTGCCGGCGCCGAATATCACTACCCTTCCTTTTTCCAGGTGACGGATGGCCCGGCGGCGTATATAAGGTTCGGCGATCTGCTCCATCTTGATGGCGCTTTGCAGGCGGGTATAAATGCCTACTTTCTCCAGCCCGGCCTGTACAGCCATTCCGTTGATAACAGTGGCCAGCATGCCCATATAATCGCCATGTGCCCTTTCAATACCGGTGTCAGCTTCATTCATGCCCCGGTAGATATTACCACCTCCGATCACTATCGCCACCTGGACACCTAATTCTGTGACGGATTTAATGTCATGGGCATATTGAGCAATGACATCGGTGTCAAAACCAAAACTTTTATCGCCCATTAATGCTTCACCAGAAAGTTTCAGGAGGATGCGTTTGTATTTAGGCAACATGAGGCTGAATTTTTCGGGGCGAAGATACTACTTCGTCATTGACATAAACAAGATTCATTGGCAAGAAGATTGAATATCACGCAGCCATTAAATCTTTCAGCCACGAAATCACACTAAATAACACGAAAGAAATCCAACAGATATTTTAGTGTGTTTTTGTGGTATTTCGTGGGCCTATTCCAATTTACCAACCATTTCCGCAAAAATTCCACTGAGCTTTTTATCAGCTTTACCGGCTACTTCTATTATTTCAGCAATATTTACCGGCTTCAGGTTATCCGGGTCGCATTCATCTGTAATGACAGATACGGCAGCACAGGGCAAGCCCATTTGAGCAGCCACAATCACTTCCGGCACCGTACTCATCCCCACCATATCAGCTCCGGTACTCCGCAACCAGCGGTATTCAGCCCTTGTCTCAAGATTCGGACCCATTACAGCTGCATATATTCCCCTTTTAAGCGGAACACCCTGCTTTGTAAAAGATTCCGCCAGCAGCAGTCTTAGCTTTTTATCATAAGGACAACTCATGTCTGCAAAACGATTGCCCATTTCAGGGTCATTCATTCCCCGCAGCGGGTTATCGGGCAGCAGGTTGATATGGTCTTCAATTACGACCAAGTCGCCTTTTTTGAAGGCCAGATTCATCCCTCCGGCGGCATTACTAAGCAGCAGGTTCCTGATACCCAGCTCCTTCATTACCCGGATAGGAAAGGTGATTTGCTGCATGGAGTACCCTTCATAATAATGAAAACGGCCCTGCATCGCTATCACCGGTACAATATCAATGAATCCATAAATAAGATTGCCTTTATGAAACTCCACCGTTGAAACCGGAAAATGAGGAATTTCATGATAAGGAACCGATAGTTTTATATCAATCTTCTCCACCAAAGCCCCGAGACCGGTCCCCAGCACAATACCCACGGCGGGTTTCTCAAAACCTTTTGCCAAAAGCCAGTCTTTTGTCTCCTGAATAGTCTGACGCATATTATTCATTTCCTTAGTTTTATAAAATCCTAATTTAGGTAAAATACGTAGATGAAGTGAACCGGCGATTGAATCATTATTTAATGAAACCCAGGCTTGTACTTTTCCTGCTTCATTTAAGTGCTGCTGCATTTGCCCAGAACAGCTATTCGCTGAATGAAGAGGTGCGGGACTTCAGTTTCGGCAAAATCATCAATAATTCTTCCGGTATCAGCAGTTTTAAATCAGTCAGCAGCGATGTTATTATCCTTGACTTTTTTGGCACCTGGTGTGTGCCCTGTATAAAGGCATTGCCCCATCTTGCGGGTTTGCAGCAAAAGTTTAAAGATAAAATCGCTATCGTTCTTATATCAAATGAACAGCCCGCTATTTTAGAAAAATTTGTAGCCGGCCGCCAACCATTTTCTTTTCCGGTTGCAGCAGATGAGGCTAATGCTATCACTACTCTTTTTGCGCCGCCATCCTACCCTTTTACGGTTGTGATAAATAAAGAAAGGAAAATTATTGCCCTGACAGATGCATCTTCTATTACTGAAAAAATGATTGAGAAATGGGTAGCCGGAAAAAATGAAACGGGCACTGCTGTAATAATTGTAAATACTCCGCCAGTGGCAACAATTAATCTTGGTTCTTCTAACAAACTCGTTCAGCTCTCCCAGGAGTTTATGTATGCGGCTAAAACCGGCGACAATACCGGAAAGTTTATCCAATCACTATCAAACATCAGCTATACTGATTTAAAAACCCGGTTACAGTCTGATGAAGAGAAAAAAGCATTCTGGATAAACCTGTACAACGGATACACACAGGTGTTGCTGAAACAGGACCCGGGTAAATATAAAAACCGGGGGCGGTTTTTCAGCGCCAAACAAATGACCGTGGCAGGCAAAGCGTTCAGTCTGGATGATATAGAACATGGCATCCTCCGCCGCTCCAAAATAAAATGGAGCCTGGGGCATTTGAATAAATTATTTCCCGGCAAAACGGAAAAAGAACTCCGGGTGCAGGAACTGGATTACCGCCTGCATTTTGCCCTGAACTGCGGGGCTAAAAGCTGCCCGCCGATTGCTTTTTATAATCCGGAAAACCTGAACCCGCAATTAGAGCTGGCCACCAATGCCTATCTTCAAAGCGAGGCGGAGTATGATGCTGCTGCAGATGTTTTGAAGCTCCCGGCTATTATGGGCTGGTTTCGCAGGGATTTTGGCGGCAAAAGAAAAATGGTTCAATTATTAAAAAATAAGAAGATTGTTCCTGCTGAAAGCAAACCCGGCATCCGGTTTAAATCATACGACTGGACACTTTATACAGGCAATTATAAAAATTAAAACCAACAAATATGGCCAATCACTATTACAATGCGGAAGACCTGAAGAAATTTAGCAATGTCGGTGAATACCAGAAAGACCTCGCTGATAAATTTTTTACCTGGTATGGAGCCGCCTTTGCCGACAGTGCATTATCAGCAAAAGAAAAATCGTTGATAGCATTAGCCGTTTCCCATTCGGTGCAATGCCCTTATTGTATTGATGCCTACAGCAGTGATGCTTTTGAAAAAGGCTGGAGTGAACCACAAATGATGGAAGCGGTGCATATTGCCGCTGCCATCAAGGGAGGTGCTGCATTAGTGCATGGTGTACAGATGATGAATAAAGTGAAGGAGATTGCGATGTAGTACCTGGTCTGACCGTCCCGGCCTGATCACTATAAACAAAAAATGAAATCACTAAAAGCCCAACATCATCTGCTTTCTGATGCCCATGAACAGATAGAAATCCTGGAACATGGCGTTAATCATGACGATGCTTTTAAACTGGTTCCATTTCAGCAAAAGTTGGAAGCATCCGGTTTGTTTCCGCTGAAGCCAACACAGTTAGAAATTTTCCAAATCAATATCGGGAAAATGTGCAACCAGGTGTGCCGTCATTGCCATGTGGATGCGGGGCCCGACAGGAAAGAAATCATGACAAGAGAAACCATGCAGCAATGTTTGGATATTCTTGCCGCTCATCCTTCTTTTAAAACAGTGGACCTTACCGGCGGCGCCCCGGAAATGAACCCCGACTTCTGCTGGTTTGTTGGAGAAATAAAAAAATTAAACAGGCATATTATTGTCCGCTGTAACCTCACCATCATTCTGTCCAATAAAAAATTCAATGACCTTCCTGAGTTTTTTAAACAACATAATATAGAAGTCGTTTCATCACTTCCTTTTTATTCCAAAGACAGAACAGACAGGCAAAGAGGTGATGGCGTATTTGAAGATTCTATCAAGGCTTTGCAAATGCTGAATGCAGTTGGCTATGGAATGGAGGGGAGTGATTTGAAGTTAAATCTGGTGTATAACCCAGCCGGGGCCTTTTTACCTCCATCGCAAGGATCGCTGGAGAAAGAATTCAAACAGGCATTGAAAAAAGATTTTGATATTTCATTTCATTCCCTGTACGCCATCACCAATCTTCCCATCAGCCGTTTCCTGGATTATTTGCTGCAAAGCGGCAATTATGAAAAGTACATGGAGAAACTGGTAACAGCCTATAACCCGGCTGCTGCTGCCAATGTGATGTGCCGCAATACGCTTTCTATCGGCTGGGATGGGTTTATCTATGATTGCGATTTTAACCAGATGCTGGAAATGAAAGTATCGTGTAAAGGTTCGAAGCACCTTTTGCAATTCAATATAAATGAACTGAACAGCCGGGAAATTGTAATTAACCAGCACTGCTATGGCTGCACCGCCGGCGCCGGCAGCAGTTGCGGCGGAGCCGTGGCATAAAAAATATGACCCAAAAAGCACTTATAATATTCGTCCGCAATCCTGTTTTAGGGAAAGTAAAAACCAGGATTGCCGAAGCGGCCGGAGAAAAAAAAGCACTTTCGGTTTACATGCACCTTTTGAGGCATACAAATGCTGTTGCAAAAAGTGTGGACACAGATAAGTTTGTTTTCTACAGCGACCACCCCGAAGTGAATGACATATGGGAAAATAATATTTATCATAAGTATGTGCAGCAGGGAAATTCGCTGGGCGGGAAGATGCAGCATGCTTTTGAAAAAATGTTCAGTCTTGGATACAAACTTGTTTGCATCATCGGCAGCGACTGTCTTGAGCTGACCTCCGCCATCATCAACCGGGCATTTGAAGAACTGGGGAAACAGGATGTGGTGATTGGCCCTGCCAAAGATGGCGGCTATTACCTGCTTGGTATGAAGAAAATAGTTCCTTCTGTATTCTCCGGCAAAGAATGGAGCAATGCCGCCGTTTATAAGGCCACAATAAGTGATTTAGAAAAAGATGGACATTCTTACAGTCCCCTCCCGGTGCTGAAAGATGTGGACAGAATAGAAGATGTGCCGGAACATCTTTTAGTTTAGCCGGTGTTTTCTTATTACTGCTTTCATATCCTCTTCACTCATAAACCCTTCATGCCGGAATACAATCTTATTACCCCGGAAAACAAGAATATAAGGCAGCGCCTTTAACCCATAATCTTTCATCAGCTGCAGGTTTTCATCGGCGTTTACCTTAACGACAGAAATAGTATCCTGCATCTCCTTTTCAATCCTCTCCAGCGCCGGTACCATTATTTTGCAGGGAGCGCACCAGGGAGCATAAAAATCAACAAAGCTAAGCGGCCGGTTTGCAATCATCTTTTCAAAGTCAGCTTTATTCATTCCCTGGCGGGCTGAATCATTCCTGAGTTTTACGTAATCATAGTTTTTAATCTTCCAGACAATGATACCTCCTTTCAGATCATACACTTCTTTAAAACCCATTTCAGCCATCAGTTGGGCTGCATCCCAGCTACGTCCGCCAATAGCACAATAAACAAAAACAGGTTTTTCTTTATCGAGGTTGGTTATCTGTTGTTTAAAAGTTGAATCATAGAAATCCATGAACACTGCGCCCTTCAGGTATCCTTTGTTGATTTCCTGCTGTGTTCGTACATCCAGCAATAAAGCATCCGGTGTGGCCGATAGTTTTTTCCTGAATTCTTTGGGAGATACTCTTTGCTGCGCAAGAGAAAACACAGGTAATAGCAGGCAAAAAGACAGTATTACTGATGCTCTTTTCATTGCTGAATTATTCTGCAAATTACCATTTAGCGGTAATTCAGCATTTCTTTATACTTATTTACCATCGCCTCCTGTGAAGCATCCTTCTTATACATTTTTACAATCGTGTAATTGGCTTTTTGCACCCGCCACCAGGAATTTTTATCGTATTTCCGGTCTGAAATCATGGCGCCCTTCTTAAAAATCTTATACTTCGCCCCGGTCTGCCGCACCCTTTTGGTGAACTCAAAGTCTTCCATAATCTGCATATCGCTGCGAAAGCCCCCCGACGATTCAAATAACTCTTTCCTGATAAACAAAGTCTGGTCGCCGCCGTAGCACATAAACCAGTCGAACCGGGTGAACCATTCATTGATGCGCAGATACCATTTTTTCGTATCAAACCGCATGATGTAGCGGCCAAGATCATAGCCTTCCGATACTGCTGTATTGATGTCCTGTACAAATGTTACCGGCGGTAGTACATCTGCATGAACAAAGTAAAGTATATCTCCTTTTGCAAGTGAAGTGCCATAGTTCATTTGTGCTGCCCTGCCTTTTTGAGGCGATACAACAGCCATAGTTCCTGCATTACGGGCTATTGCCAGGGTCTCATCGGTGCTGCCGCCATCGGATACAATGATTTCTTTTACTGTATCGCTCCCATGCTGCCGGAGGTAATGAATCAGTTTTCCGATGTTTGTGGCTTCGTTGTAGGCGGGTATGATGATGCTGATGGCCAAAAGTGAAGTTTTAATAAATATGTTTGGGGCTGCGGTAAAGTTTGCAGGAGCTATTTGGTTGCCTTCAGCGAATACAGCATCGGTATCTTTCCTTCCAACCCCCTGATATGCCATTTACCGGTTTCAAATTCCACGCTGTTCCTGAAACAGGAATAGGGAGAGTACATGTGTTCATTGAACATTTCGATTTTCAAACCTGCACCGATCAGTGCATTCAGCACTTCACTGATGCTATGGTTCCAGCTGTACTCTTTCTCTTTAATATCTGCATTCCGGTCCGTATAGGTTCCTTCATTTTCAGTAACAATCACTTCCCTGTTTTCATAGGAGTATTTAATATGAGTAAAATCATCATCAAATATCCAGACCACCGGGTGAAACTCCGCTATATAAAAAACTCCACCGGGCTTCAGTTTTTCGGCCACCACCCTGGCCCAGGGGTTTAGATCCGGTAACCAGCCAATGGTTCCGTAAGATGTAAAGACGATATCGAACTGCTCTTTTACAAAATCACAGGTATCTAAAACATTGCAGCAAACAAATGAAGCATTCAGATTGAGTTCTTTATTCAATTTTTGAGCTTCTTTAATAGCTGCATCAGACAGATCAACTCCTGTAACTATGGCCCCCTTCCTGGCCCAATCGAGGCTGTCCATCCCGAAATGGCATTGCAGGTGCAGCATGGTTTTGCCTTTGACATCGCCCAGTTCGTTTAACTCAATGGATGTCAGGACAGTTTCTCCTGCTTTAAACCCGGCCAGGTTATAAAAGGATGAGTCTTTGTGTACAGCGGTACGCTGGTTCCATAAACTCTTGTTTGCGTCGAAGTATTGTTTATAATTTTCCATATATACAAAAATAAAAAAAGCGTTCCGCCTGAGGCGGAACGCTTAATAATATAAGAATTACTAATTGTTAACCTAAAGCCACTCTCTTAAACGCTGTCACCTTCACATCACCGCTTTCTTTCAGGTAATCAGCCACTGTTTTAGAAGCGTCTTTTACGAAAGCCTGTGCGGTAAGTGTCTGCTCTTTGAAGAAAGCCCCCATTTTACCTTCGGCGATCTTAGCCAGCATTTCATCCGGTTTACCGGCCATTTTGGGGTCCTGCTTCATCAGTTCCATGATGATATCCTTCTCACGGGCAATCACATCGGATGGTACCGAGGCTGCATCTACCGCAACCGGGTTCAGCGCAGCGATCTGCATGGCCACATCCTTACCGGCTTCAGCCGCTTCTTTGTTCATACCCACCAGCACGCCGATACGGTAAGCGCCATGAATATAGGAAGCCACATATTCAGCATCAATTCTTTCAAATTTGGTGACACCGATCTTCTCACCGATAGCAGCCAGTTTATCATTTACCAGTTCTGCTACAGTGGCAGTAGCGGCTTTGGTGTTCATCAGTTCGTCCAATGTCTTCACGTTGTTGCTGATGGCTGCATCCGCAATCGCCTGGCCAAAGGCAACGAAGTCACCGTTTTTAGAAACGAAATCAGTTTCACAGCTAACGCAAACCACAATGCCGGTCTTATTGTCAGCGGTGGTCTTTGCAATAACCACTCCTTCTTTTGCTTCACGGTCACCTCTTTTAGCGGCTACTTTCTGACCCTGCTTCCGCAACCAGTCTATCGCAGCTTCAAAATCTCCATTAGTTTCAGTCAATGCTTTACGGCAGTCCATCATGCCTGCGCCAGTAGCCTGGCGAAGTTTGTTTATATCTTGCGCACTTATCGTTACTGTACTCATAGTAATAATTAATAATTCTTCTCAGCATAAAAAGAACTACTGACACCAGAGGAAATCTCAGACCTAAGTCTCCCCTTTAGGGGGACAGGGGGTGTCTCATCTCCTTCCGCCACCCGGTCCCCTGCTTCCTCCTGCAGGTGTCCGGCGTCTTTGTCCGCCAGCGCTGCGGCCCCTTCCGCCACGACCACCCTCAGCCTGTGCTTCAGCTTCCATACGGGCAGCTTTCTTTTCTGCATCATCACTCACTGTTTCTTCCACTTCCTCATCCCTGGCTGCTTGTCTTTCTGCCAGTCCTTCGGCAATAGCAGCAGTGATGTAGTTAACAATGATGGCAATTGATTTGGTGGC
>JANNUI010000576.1:0-1908 GCA_031395125.1 Chitinophagaceae bacterium
GCGCCGTCGATGCGCGCGGCCTCGGCGAGTTCGTCTGGCACCGTCATGAAAAACTGGCGAAACAGAAACGTGGCCGTCGCCGAGGCAATGAGCGGCAGAGTAAGTCCGACGTACGAGTCGAGAATTCCGAGGTCCGACGCGACCTTGAAAGTCGGGATGATGCGCACTTCCACCGGCAACATCAGAGTGACGAAGATCATCCAGAAAAAGAAATTGCGCAGGGGAAAACGAAAATAAACGATCGCGAACGACGCAATAATGGAGATGACAATCTTGCCGAAAGCGATCACCAGCGCCATCACGAGACTGTTAAACATCATGCGCCCCACTGGTGCCGCCGCGCCACGCTCCGAGCCCGCGGTCAGCACCTGCGAATAGTTCTCCCAGAAGTGCGCACCCGGCACCAGTGGCATCGGCACCTTGACTATGTCTTCGAGCGTGAGGGTCGAGGCGACAAACGTGATATAGAGCGGAAACGCAACCAGAATCACGCCGGCAATCAGCACCGCATGCGAAAAGAAGGTCAGCCAAGGGCGGTTCTCGACCATGGGGTCAGGCCGGATGCTCCGCGTCCATCAGTAGTGCACCTTGCGCTCGACATAGCGGAACTGCACCACCGTGAGCGCGATCACAATGACCATCAAGATCACCGACTGCGCCGACGAACCGCCGAGGTCCGCCGACTTCACTCCATCATGGTAGACCTTGTAGACAAGAATCTGCGTCGCGCCCGCCGGCCCGCCCTGCGTGGTGGCGTCGATCACACCGAAAGTGTCGAAAAAAGCGTAGACGATGTTGACGACCAGCAGAAAGAACGTGGTCGGCGTGAGCAACGGAAACACGACTGTCCAGAAGCGCCGCATCGGCCCGGCGCCGTCGATTGCCGCGGCCTCGATCAGCGATTTCGGGATCGACTGCAGCCCGGCGAGAAAGAACAGGAAGTTGTAGCTGATCTGCTTCCACACCGAGGCGATCACCACCAGCGTCATCGCCTGGTCGCCCCGCAGCACCCAGTTCCATTCGATGCCGAGCTGCTTGAGTGCAAAGGTGATGATGCCGACCGACGGGGCAAAGAGGAATCCCCACAGCACGCCCGCCACCGCCGGCGCCACGGCGTAGGGCCAGATCAGCAGTGTCCTGTAGGCCAGCGCCCCGCGCAGCACCCGGTCGGCCATAGTCGCCAGCACGAGCGATATCGCGATGCCCGACCCGGCGACCAGCGCGCTGAACAGCGCCGTGGTCTTGAACGATTTGAGATAGTGCTCGTCGGCGAAGAGCTCGGCGAAATTGCGAAGCCCGACAAATTCGGTGTGGAGGCCGAATGCATCCTGCAACTGGAACGAGAACCATGCCGCCTGCGCCGCGGGCCAGAAGAAAAATACGATCGTGACTGCGATCTGCGGCGCAAGCTCCCTGGCGTCGAGGCGCTGAAAGCATGACAGCGCGCGGATGCTCCGGATGACGCGTCACATACGATTGCGCAACCATCCCGCCGAACGACTGCCCGAGGACGATGGGTTTATCAATGCCCAGTGCCTGACAAAATGCGTGAACATCATCGCCCCATTGCACCAAGTTCCACGTCTTGTGATCGCTGGGTGCGCTGCGCCCGTTGCCCCGGTGATCCAGATAAATCACCTGCGCCACATCACACAACGCGTCCAATCCTGGCCGCAGGCCTGTGTGGTCGAACCCGGGGCCACCATGCAACACCAACAGGGTTGGCACTTCGCGCATACGCGGTCCATCAATCGCAAGCTTCGCCCCCACGACATCAAAGAAAAGTCGTTGCTCGCCAAGTGTAACGAACACGCGCTCTACCCGCCTTCCCCTCGCGCCAGCCGTTGCAGCTTTGCCAGCGCGACGTCTGCATTCTCGCCATAAGCGATCGTCGACTGAAATTGTCCG
>JANNUI010000631.1:0-2974 GCA_031395125.1 Chitinophagaceae bacterium
GGTCTCCATAAGCCGTCATAGCTAATGTGCGGGGAATGGGGGTGGCAGTCATCACCAGCACATGCGGCGGCACGGCGGCCTTTTGCCAGAGTCTGGCCCGTTGTGCCACACCAAAACGATGCTGTTCGTCTATAATAACAATGCCGAGGTTTTTAAACTGCACTACATCTTCAATTACGGCATGGGTGCCAATCAGGATTTTCAGAATGCCTTCTTCGAGTTCCTTCAGTATTTTCTTCCGCTCTGCGGCTTTGGTGGAACCGGTCAGCAACCGGACTGGCACATCCCTGTCTGACCGCCAGGCAGGCATTTTTTTCAGTAAGACCGAGATCGTGTTGAAATGCTGCTGCGCCAGTATTTCTGTCGGCGCCATCAGGCAGGCCTGGCAACCGTTATCGGCGGCCAGCAGCATGATGAGCACAGCAACGATGGTTTTGCCACTGCCCACATCCCCCTGCAGGAGGCGGTTCATTTGTTTGCCTTTGGCGGTGTCGGCTCTTATTTCTTTTATTACTCTTTTTTGTGCATTCGTCAGTTCAAACGGAAGATGATTTTTATAAAATGTATTGAAGAGTTCTCCCACTTTGTCAAACACCACTCCTTTTGAGTAACGGTGGCGGCCTGACCGAAGCAATCCCATCCGCAGTTGCGCCATGAACAATTCCTCAAATTTCAGCCTTTTCACTGCTTCCTGATATTCTTCCTCCGTTTGAGGGAAGTGGATCTGCCGAAAGGCCTTATATCGTTCGATCAATTTTAATTGTACTATTAGATTCTGCGGCAGGTTTTCGGGAATATCTTTTGGTTGCAACATACCCATAAGCGCCATTGTCAGTTTACCGATCTGTCTTGCACCAAGTCCTCTTGCTTTTAATTTTTCTGTAGTGGAGTAAACAGGTTCAAGGAAATTTTTCCCGGCCGGTTGTTCGGGTTTCAGCAGTTCCATTTCGGGATGGATGATCTGTGGCCGGCCATTGTAGAAACTGACCCTTCCATACACCAGGTATGATTGCCCCGTCTCCAATATTTTCTGAACCCAGCCCAGCCCCTGGAACCAGGTAAGCTCCATCACTCCACTTTTATCTTTAAGTTCTGCCACTATCCTTTTACCACTTCGCTGCCCGATAGTTTCATAATTAAGCAGCACCCCCGCTACCTGGGCAAACCCTGCCTCGCCGGTCCGAAAGGACTCCTTTGGAGCAGGCAGGTCTGCTTCGGGGGTTATTTCGCTGATAAGACTGATTTTCGTCCGGTCAACATGCCGGAAGGGAAAGTGACCAAGCAGGTCACCAAAATGGAAGATGCCCAGTTCTTTTTTCAGCAGGTCAGCCCGCTGCGGCCCCACGCCTTTCAAATATTCAATGGGTGATGATAATATGTTTGATGATGAAGGGATGTCAGGTTCTTTCAGGCAAAAATAGGCCATGGATTACCCGGTATGCAATTTTTTTGGCCACGAAACGACACGAAAAAACACGAACAATTCCTGCATTCTCTTTCGTGTGTTTTTAATGTGATTTAGTGGCTAACCTCATTCCACTGCCTGCCGCAGTGATTTTTCCCAAAGCACCGTCTGTTTTCCTTTTACAAACCGAAGCAGTCCCTTTACAAGACAATAATTCATGAATACAAAATAGAAAGGTATCGTGAAGAGTCCGGCCCTTTTACCTGAGCGGACAAAAAGCCAGCCCAGGAAGGCAAACACATAAAAAATGACCTGCAACAGCAACATGCTTTTAAAAAAAGGATGATAAAGATTACCGGCGATAACAATATTGCTGACCAGCAGGCTTACCAGCATCAGCGGGCAAAACACCCAACGCAACAGGCGCCGGGAGATGTATTGAAGACCCAGCAACGGATGTTTAAAAATATTCAGGCATTCTTTCAGGTAACCGATGGACTGGTAAGCCCCTGCTGAGATCCTCACTTTTCTTTTTTCTTCTTCTGCCAGCGAAGCCGATGGCGATTCGGTGGCAAATGCATCGGGTTCATACTTTATCACATAACCCTGGAGGCATACCTGCATCGAAATGATAAAATCATCGAGTATCACTTCATTGGGCATTTCCCGGAAGAGAGGGGTCCGGATGGAAAACAATTCTCCCGATGCCCCGGCCACGGTGTAAAGTTCCGCATCCATTTTTTTCAGGAAAGATTCATATTGCCAGTACATCCCCTCGGCCTCACCAACCGCAGAGGCGTAGTTGTTGCGCAGAATTTTTTTTTCTCCTGCCACACCGCCCACCCGGGGATCGGTGTAATGTTGCATCATTTTTTTCAGGCACCCGGGGTTCAGCAAGCAGTTAGCATCGCTGAACACCACCACCGGTGTTTGCACCCACCGCATGGCCCTTTTGATGGCCGCATATTTTCCCTGCCGTTCCGGCTGATGCAGCAGTTGGACGGCCGGGTGATCTTTGATGAGGTTTACAGAAGCATCATTTGACCCGTCGGTCACAAATAATATCCTGAGTTTTTCTTTGGGATAATCAATGGCAAGGCTGTTATTGATCTTCTGTTCCAGCACGGCTTCCTCATTGTAGGCTGAGATGATGAGGGATACCCCGGGCCACTCTGCTTCCTCGTTGTTCGGCCTCCCGGCAAACAATACCCGGATATTGTTCAGCAGAAAAACAAGGATGCCATACCCGAGGTAGCAGTAAAACAGCACCCCGAGACTGCACCAGAAGAATATAACCCAGAAATAGTTCATAGACAGGTATGTGAAAAATACGGTCTGCTTTCAGCAAATATCCTGAGATATGAGCGGAATACCACGACCTGTTAAGGGGGAACCTCCTCTTTGTTTATACGAATCTCCTGAAGCCCTTGCCTTTCCTGTAAAAACTTTTTACTTTCATTTGCAAATCCAATACCTGACTAACGAAACCGGGTAACATGAAAAGCCAAATCCACCTTTTGCAGCTTGACCTGTATTTCCAGGACTATAAGTTTGGGCTGCTATGTTTCA
>JANNUI010000344.1:0-5097 GCA_031395125.1 Chitinophagaceae bacterium
CAGTAAAAGAACTATGACTAATAACTTTTTCATGCTTAGTTTTTAGCCGCTGCATTATTTCTGCACTCATTAATTATCGCATCCACTTTTTCTTTTGTCAAATGTTCCCGGTAATTTTTTCCCATCTGCATCATCGGGGCATAACCACAAGCACCGAGACATTCGACCGTTTTCAAAGTAAACAAACCATCAGCACTTGTCTCACCGGGTTTAATGCCCAGTTTATCATATATATATTTAATGATGTCATCACTTCCGTTCAGCATACAGGGCCCGGTCTGGCAAACTTCGAACATATATTTGCCAACCGGTTTCAGGTTGTACATGCTATAGAAAGTTGCCACTTCATATACTTCAATAGGCGCCAGTTTCAGCAAGGATGCAACATAATCCATTGTTTCGGAGCTCAGCCAGCCGCCAAATTCATGCTGGGCCAGATGCAACACCGGGATCACTGCACTTTTTTGTTTCCCTTCCGGGTAGAAACCGATGATGCGCTGTACTTCTTTTAGTTTTTCGTCAGAAAATTTCATTTAAACTCTCCCTTATTAATTAAGAATCCATTTCGCCAGCAATCAGATTCAAGCTGCTCATCGTCATGATCGCATCACTTAGCATTCCTCCTTTCGTCAATTCTTCAAAAGCCTGGTAATAAATAAAGCAGGGCCTGCGGAAATGCAAACGATACGGTGTTCTTCCGCCATCACTGATTAAATAAAAACCCAGTTCACCATTACCACCTTCCACCGCCTGGTACACTTCCCCCTTCGGAATTTCAATTTCGCCCATCACAATTTTAAAATGGTAAATCAATGCTTCCATTTTAGTATATACATCTTCTTTTTCCGGCAAATAATATTCAGGCGCATCTGCATGAAAGACTTCAGCTTCTGCACCTTTAAACTCCTGAACCTTTTGATAGGCCTGTTCAATAATGCTCAGGCTCTCCCACATTTCTTTTCCCCGGACTAACCAGCGGTCGTAATTATCCCCGGTAGTTCCAATGGGA
Organism: Chitinophagaceae bacterium; assembly: GCA_031395125.1. Taxonomy (GTDB): domain Bacteria; phylum Bacteroidota; class Bacteroidia; order Chitinophagales; family Chitinophagaceae; genus JJ008. The sequence goes on from JANNUI010000344.1 coordinate 1,010, forward strand.
ATATTAAATTGAAAATCTTCGTAGCTGCTGTAAGGTGTATGCACCCTCACATCATAGTCCACGCCGGCAGCACGGAGATTAGGGCCGGTGAAACCATAATTCAATGCTCTGTCTGCACTGATGGCTCCGGTGCCTATAGTCCGCTCCATGAAAATACGGTTACGCTGAAACAGGTTTTCAAATTCCTTCAGCACTTTGGGATATTCAGACAGGAACTTTTCTAATTTTTGAAAGGCGATGTCGTTAAAGTTTCTTTCAAATCCACCGATACGGCCAATGTTGGTGGTCAATCTTGCCCCACAAACCTCTTCATAAATTTCATAAATCAGTTCCCGGTATTGCATCACATACAAAAAACCAGTGTAAGCGCCGGCATCCACGCCTACAATCGAATTGCAAATCAAATGGTCAGAAATTCTCGCCAGCTCCATGATGATGACCCGGAGATAATCAACTCGTTTGGGCGTTTTCACTCCCAGCAATTTTTCACAAGTAATATGCCAGCCCATATTGTTGATAGGAGAAGAGCAATAATTCATCCTGTCAGTCAATGTGGTTATCTGGTACAGTGGTCTTCGTTCAGCAATTTTTTCAAATGCACGGTGGATATAACCAATCGTTTGCTCAGTAGAAACAATTCGTTCGCCATCCAGTTCCAGGATATTCTGCATCACCCCGTGTGTAGCCGGGTGGGTGGGCCCCAGGTTCAGCGTAGTGGTCGTTTTCTCAATGGAGCCTTCTGGTAATCTGATATGTTGTTCACTCATAAAACCAAAATCCACCAGCTGGCGGAGATTTAAAATATTTTTACGTTACCCGCTTTAGTTTTTATGGCACCGCCTGTTGTCTCACTTCATTGTCCCGTTTTCATGGCATCAACCCACCCCGATTTTTCACAGCATTTTGTTTTCCTTAATTCGCCCCGCCCAGGCGGGGATGTGTCCTAACTTCTATCTTTTCTTTTGTTGAACCCCTACTGGGTTTGAATACATTCTACATTTTCATTTCCCCGGATTTCATCCGGGGTTACCGGCATTTTACCCCTCCGGGGCTGTCAACAAGCTTCAAGGAGAAAATTCATTAGCTCATTATCAAATCATCAAATTGGCTAATCATCCCCTTCCAAACATCTCATCATCTTTATCAATCCTGGTCTGGTCTTCCAATGGAAATTCCTTCCGCATCGGGAAATAATCCATCTCATCCACATTCAATATTCTTTTCAGGTTCGGATGGCCTACGAAGTTGAATCCATAGAAATCATAGGTCTCCCTTTCCATCCAGTTGGCCGCAGAAAATAATCCTGTTGCGGTATAAATATCAGGTTGATTGATATCTGTAAACACTTTGAACCGGATACGGACATTGTCTGTCATATTATGCAAATGATAAACAATGGCAAGCTCTCTTCCTTTATTATGGGGATAATGCACACCGCCCAGGGTGGTCAGGAAACGGAACTTCAGTTCCTCATCATCATATAAAAAATTAAGCACCTTCAGGTTCATTTCTTTTGGCGCTTCAAAAGTGAGCATACCATAAGGTTCTTCAAAATTGGAAACTTGTTCGCCAAATTTCTCCGTTAATTTTTCTTTGATATATTCGTTCGTCAACATCTGGCCTTTAGCTTTTAGCCTTTAGCTGTAAGCTAAAGACTGTTTCATTTAAAAAGAGTGAAGCTAATAGCTAGCGGCTAATAGCTAACAGCTTTACTGTATCCCGTAGCTTTCCAAAAGCGCCTTATACTGTTCCCCATTCCTTCTTCTCAAACTTTCTTTACCTACCAGGTCCTGAATTCGTATTACTCCATCTATAATGGCTTCAGGTCTTGGGGGGCAACCCGGCACATACACATCCACCGGTATTACCTGGTCAATGCCCTGCAGTACGCTGTACGTATCGAAAATGCCGCCGCTGCTGGCACAGGCACCTACAGCCATCACCCAGCGGGGTTCGGCCATTTGCAGATAGACCAGTTTCAGCACCGGTCCCATTTTTTTAGCGATCGTTCCCATTACCATCAGCAGGTCGCACTGGCGGGGACTGAAGCCCACCCTTTCCGAACCAAATCTTGCCAGGTCATAATGCGAACCCATGGTAGCCATGAATTCGATACCACAGCAGGATGTAGCAAAAGGCAGCGGCCAGATGGAATTTTTTCTTGCCAGCCCAATCACCGTGTTGAGTTTGGTGGCAAAAAAACCTTCCCCTTGCTGGCCTTCGGGCATATCAGCTATACTGATATCCGCTTCCAGCGGCTTCTTAATAAGATTATATGATACCGGACGATCCATAGTAATTAGATAATTTGATGATTTGCTAATGTGCTGATTAAAATAACAAACCATCAGGGTCTGTGTTCATTAGCATATTAGCTAATTAGCACATTTTGACATTAATCCTCCCATTTCAGCGCCCCTCTCTTAATAATATATATAAACCCACAAAGGAAGAATCCTACAAACATGAGCACGGCCCAAAAACCATCCCAGCCCAGTCCCTTAAAATTCACTGCATAGGGATAGAAAAATATCACTTCCACATCAAACAACACGAATAAAATGGCGGTAAGGAAATATTTAATGGCCATGGGCTGACGGGCATCACCATGGCTTTCGATACCACTGGCAAAATTCTGCAACTTGTCAGAAGTCTTTCTTTTGGGGCCGAGTAAATGAGTGACAACTGTCAGGAAAACCACCAGTCCAACCGCAATGGCCACCTGTAAAGCCACCGGCAGGTATGATTGAGCACTGTCTAACCCCGCGCCCGTTTGAAGTAAATGAATCATAAGCCTTTACTTGCCGCAAAAATAAGGTGGTGAGTCGAAATTTCCCTGATAAATAGGGTCCGTAACACTGATATATTGAAAAATGACTGTCCCCATATATTAACCAGATACTTTCGATTCTTATTCTTCACCCTCTCCAAAGGAGTCCTTCGGACACCCCTTTAAAACCCCCAAAATTGAAGAAACTACACCCCTCTCCACATGGAGAGGGGCAACCGATACTCCGATAATTGGAGTATCGGTGGGGTGAGGTTGTTTTAAACGGATAGCCAGTTAATGAAAAATCCCCCTCCGCCAGTTGACGGAAAGGGGGACTTTCATTGTAAAAGAAGAAAACCGAGTTTTACCGCTTTGCCACTGTGCTTTTTGTGACGATAGTGGTCTTGGATTTCTTTGATGTAGATTTCTTTGCAGCAGGGGACTTTGTTTTTCCTGTTCCTTTGGCAGGCGGCTTGGTTGCCGGGGCTTTTTTTATCTGGTCAATATATCCCTGAATGGTTACAGCATTCGCAGAATCAGCATCTTTCCATTTTGTAAAAAACTCTAACGCCTTTTCTTTGTCCTTGGCGGTATTAATGTAATAGCCGGCCAGGTACCTCACAGAGTTTATATATTGAGTTTTAAACCTGGTGGTGTCTTTCTGGGTGAATTCATACAGTTTCATCGCATCGGGAACGGCTATGCTGTCCCTTTTCACCGTATCTATTAAAACAGCATTCCGGAAGGCCCAGTCGAAGCCAAATACCTGGTCCGTATATCTTTCCCGCATGATCAGCGCGGCATCTCTTGCCCTGGAATTCTCGTCGTTGTTATAATAAGCATACATCAGGTCAAAATACTCGTTGATATTGGGATTTGGCTTAAGGGTGATCACTTTTTCGAGAAGCAGCGCCTGCTTATCCCATATTTTTCTTTCCTTAAAGTATGCAACACCCTTCTTCAGGAAATCCACCTTATCCGCCACCGTAGTGTCAAGTTCAGCACCCTGTGTGTAGTTCACATAGATCTCATCGGGTGAACCGCCAATCTTTGACATGATATCCGCCCTTAATTTATGATCATTGGATATATAATCATCCGGATTTTTCTTTACGAAGAATTCATCACTGAACTTCTTGGCATTGGTATAGTCCCCTTTCTGATAATAGGCATCAGCCAGCAGACGATACACTTTGGGCTTGGTGCTGGCTCCCATGGCAGCGACCACACCTTCAGCTTTTATAACGGCACAGTCAAAATCTTTTCTAGCCCAGCAGAGTTGTGCATATAAGTATTGGTCCTGCACTTCAGACTCCGG
>JANNUI010000023.1:0-1760 GCA_031395125.1 Chitinophagaceae bacterium
CAACTGTACTGTGCGCCGTAGAAAATAGTATCCGCTTTCAGGATGGCATTGCGGCCGTCAATGAAACCGGGGTTACAGGGTTGCAGGCGAAGACCTTCGATCACCAGTTTCAAAGCAATGGCATTGCCGCCGCCACCCGCCAGGTTGTAAATATTAGGATTGATACCGGCCTGCTGGATGATATACCAGGTCATGTCCCATAAAGCTGTACACCAGATAGTGCCCACACCATGCGGCACTGCAACTGTAGGCAGGTTGGCGTATGTCATCGGGTTGATGGCCATATTGGTGGTGTACCTGTATTGCCGGATGCCGGGACCGGTGATGGGCTGGTTTAGCGCATAGGTACCGATACCACGGGGGTTATTGAATCCGTCCGCAGGTGTGGCAGAGGCCCAGTCATGAGTTATCATCAGTCCCATATAATCACTCCATCCCTAACCCAATTGCTCCACTACAGACAAACAACCGGCTCCTGTGCCTGTCATGCGGTTACTGATGCCATGGGTATATTCATGGGCGATGATGCCATTGTCAACATCTCCGTCACGGTCTGGGTTTGGAGCAGTCCACAGATACATCTGCATCCGGCCCCTTGTTCCTTCCACGCCGGAAGAAAAATTAGCATTGTTGGTTCCGCTTCCGTCCTGTGCTTCGGCCAGCACATAATCGCCTCCCACACCGCCGCGGCCCATATTGCTGTTCTGGTAATTCCTGATGGTTTCGGTGAAACCATACATGTAAGCGAGGTCATGTATCAGGTTGTTCCAGTAAAAAAGATTGGTGGTGTTGAACTGCTGGTTGGGCGCCGGGGTTCTCACTATTGGTTCGAGTGTGAAGTCAGGAACAAAATCCATGGTGAGATTAGGTATGGGCGTACTGCTTACTCCCGAACGGCCGGGAAGATTGTTGGCATCCCGGTCTTCATAGGCAAATGCATTATTTCCTCTTGTGCTGTCATAATCATTCACACCATCATTATGCCATCCGAGGGTGGTGGCATTGCCCGGCGACATCAGCCAGGGATCAGTATGCAGCGAAGGTGCTCCACCCGGATGTATGGGGCTTTCTGCAGGATATTTTACTACCCGGTAAGTGGCAGTATTGATCAAAAAGTTTTTATACTCCCTGCTCTCTTTATCATTTCTTGCTTCTACGAATGTCTTTGGTACCTGCGTATGCTCTTTCGTAGTGTGTTGATGCCCCTCCTGTGTTTCTTCCGGGCCCCAGTTGCAGCTGAGGGTAAGATTTTCTTTGCTGATAACTGTATTCGTCATCGCATCCACCCTAATGAGCCAGTAAGCAGAACTGTTTTGCGGCGCTACAAAAACCTGCCAGGCGAGTCTCGCCGATTTGCCCTCATCTATGGGAAACCATATCAGTTCAGAAAAAATATTTTCCGTTGAAACACCCAGGCTGCCAAATTCAAAACGGCGGCCTTCATTCAAAATATTGACCGGAACGATCAGTTCATTTGTAGCTGCATTTACATCCGCCAGGGCAGTTTTCACCGCCTTCATCGCATCGGTGGCGGGAACACCGCTGCTGTTCACTTTATTTTCAACAGCATTTACACGGCTACCCGCCGTGGAAACAATCTTGTCATTTTTAAAAGCCAGCACATGCAGTTGATTATACACAGGTATTCCTTTATAACTCTGCTGCAGGTACACCATGCGGACATCGGAGCCCGGGATGATATACGTGCTGCTGACAATGGAGTTCTCAATATCCTGTGATGAAAGGCCAATGCTGGCGCT
>JANNUI010000043.1:0-16736 GCA_031395125.1 Chitinophagaceae bacterium
ATTACCATACCTGCAACATGGCAGAACAAAGCGGTTACCTACCAGGTATATAGTATCAACGGCCAGGTAGTAAACAGCAAACAAACCGGCAGCAGCAGCCAGACCGAGACGATCAATGTGAGCAAACTGGCTCCCGGTATGTATATAATTAAAGCCATCTGCGATTCGGAAACAGCACAGGAAAGAATTGTAAAACAATAAGATAGTATATTTCCGGACGGATTAAGCCGTTCCTGCATCCTGAGTTTATCGAAGGACGGGAGCGGTTTTTTTATGCAAAATAAATTTGGTTTATAATATAAACTACTTTACGTTTGTTGTCCAAAAGCAGATTTTATGAAACTTCGGTACTTCTTTTTATTAGTTGCGTCAACTGTGGCAGTGAGTTTTGCAAACAGCCAGACCACTTTGAAGGGCATCGTCAAAGACAATAAAAATAACCCGGTTGCCGGGGCCAGTATTACCATCAAAGACAGTTATGATGGTGCCACCGCTGATTCAACCGGTAAGTATTCGTTTAAGACCAGTGAAAAGGGGCCGCAGTTATTGGTCTTTTCAGGCATTGGCTACAAAGCATTGGAACAACCAGTAAAATTAGAAGGCGGCATTCTGACCGTTGATGCAGTGCTGAAACAGGAAGTTACTGAACTAACGGCGGTGGTTCTTTCGGCCGGCACTTTTGAAGCCAGCGACCGCAAAAGAGCGGCCACCGTACTGGACCCGATAGATATTGTGACCACCGCAAGCGCCAATGGCGATATCACACAGGCTTTGAAAACCTTACCCGGCGCCCAGCAAGTAGGTGAAAGTGAAGGATTGTTTGTGAGAGGTGGCACAGCAGCTGAGACCAAAACATTTATTGACGGCACCCTGGTAAATAATTTCTTTTACAGCAGTGTGCCAAACATTGCACAGTTTGGCAGGTTCTCCCCGTTTATCTTCAAAGGAACGGTTTTCAGCACCGGCGGATACTCCGCATTATACGGACAGGCTCTTTCTTCTGCGCTGATACTGGAATCCATTGACCTGCCGGAACAGTCATCCGCCAATGTCGGGATCACGGTATTGAGTGCCAACGCAGGTTACCAGCACCTGTGTAAAAGTAAAAAAGCCTCCTGGGGATTTGATTATGGTTACACCGACCTCAGCCTGGCTTTTGCGCTTATCAAACAACGGCAGGATTTTTCGAAAGTGCCGGTATACCATAACCTCGATGCCAACTTCCGGATCAAGACATCCAAAACAGGCATCTTGAAATACTATGGCTATTTCAGCAGCAACAGGCTGGCATTTACCACCAGCAGTATTGATACACTAGGATACCTGGACAGGTTTGCTATTGGCAATAAAAATCATTATCACAACCTGTCGTGGAAAGAAAACATGCCGAAGAGATGGAAGATAACCATCGGAACCTCTTATAGCAATAATAAAGATGACATTACAGCTTCGTTGCAAAATGACAGCAAAACAGATGTAGTGCTGAGCGGGCTGGAGTTCAAGAACTTTGGCCTCGACAGCCGGGGAAAATATTTTAATGCCAAAACTGTTTTGGAGAAAAAGATGAAAGGGCTGAGTGCATTGCGGATTGGTGCTGAATATAATTTCAGCAACGATAAGGTGGTTTACACCGCCTACGACGGGCAGCAATATCCTTCCGGCCTCAAGCAGCATATCAAATCCATTTTTACAGAAGCCGATGTGTATGCCACCAACGACCTGGCGGTGAAGGCGGGACTCCGGTTTGAACATTCCTCTATTTTGAACAAAACCAATATTGCCCCGAGGGCATCTGTTGCCTACAAACTGGGCAAAGGAAGCCAGGCATCAATAGCCTACGGCATCTTTTACCAGAACCCTGAAAGAAGATACCTGCCCTCGCCGAATGCGCTGGACTTTATGAAGGCAACGCATTACATCATCCAGTACCAGAAAGTGCTGAACCAGCAGTCGCTCCGCCTCGAAGCTTTTTATAAAAAATACAAGGGACTGGTAAAAACAGGCGTGGTGGGTTTCACGGAAGCAGCAATCAGCAACAATGGTTTTGGCGATGCCAAAGGTGTTGAACTTTTCTGGCGGGACAAGAAAACGATCAAAAACTTTGACTACTGGATCTCGTATTCATTTTTAGATACTAAAAGGGATTTTTTGAATTTTCCTTTTGCCATCGCCCCCAATTTTGCTGCCAGGCATACTGCTTCGGTTGTTGCCAAAAAGTTTGTGCAGCAGTGGAAGATGAACCTGAATGCGGCGTACAATTTTGCCAGCGGCAGGCCTTATTATAATATCCGGCTGGACGGGAATGATTATAAATTTACTGACAGGGGCACTATTCCTTCGTATCACAACCTGAGCTTTGCTATCAACTACCTGCCGTTTATCGGGAAGGAGAAGCCCAAATCATTTGCCGTGTATGTATTCCAGGTGAGTAATATTCTCAATTTCAAGCAGACTTACGGCTACCAGTATTCCTATAACGGTTATCGCAAGGAAGCCATTGTACCCACTTCCCGGATGTTTGTATTTATCGGCGCCTTCATCAGCTTTGGTGTGGACAGGAGCGACGAAGTAACTAATCTCAGAATATAACCGTACAGACAGGGCATGCCCTGTCTCAATAGCAATCATCGTAAATTCTATAAAATCTAAAACATAAACAATGAAAAAAGGATTATTACTGCTGCTGTCATCTGCGTTGATGGTATCAGTATTTGCGCAAAGCGAAAAATATGTAAAAGCCATGGAACCCAAAGTGGCTCTGCTGGACTCAAACAACACTCCAGACACCTGGAAAGACCTGGCCAATTCTTTTGAGCGCATAGCTGATGCGGAAAAAACACAATGGATGCCTTACTATTATGCTGCATTTGCCAATGTAATGGCAGGTACTTTATCCATGCCGATGGACGGAAGCTTTGGTGACAACAGTGCCATTGCTGATCCCTATGCGGATAAAGCAGAACAGCTTATTAATAAAGCGGCAGAAATGAGCCAGGAAAATTCCGAGATATTCTGTGTGATAAAGATGATCCACAGCCTGCGGATGATGGGGAATGCAATGGCAAGGTATATGACAGAAGGGCCCAAAGCATCGGCAGCGCTGGATAAGGCAAAGGCGCTGAATGAAAACAATCCCAGGGCCTATATCCTCGAAGGACAGGACAAGTTTTATACACCCGAGCAATTTGGCGGCAGTAAGGAAGAAGCAAAAAAACTTTTTGAAAAAGCCAATGGAATTTTCATGACAAGCAAACCCGGCAGTTCCATCGAACCACAGTGGGGCCGGTCGCAGGTGGCTTATTTCTTGTTGCAGCTAAAATAACCGGATGAGGCCGGCAATAAATTTGGCTGCCGGTCTTTTCTTTAAAACGATCAAACATGGAAGCTGAAAAATTTTCACCCGAGCAAAGCCTGCAACTGATTCAATCCATGATCAGCAAAGCCAGGCAGGACCTGTCTGACAATGGTATCTATTTTCTCGTCTGGGGCTGGCTTACTTTCATAGCCTGCACCGGTCAGTTTGTACTAAAGAATATTTTGCACTATGAAAAGCATTACATGGTATGGTTAGTCATCATAATCGGCATATTATTTTCCATATATCAGGGGCGGAAAGAAGAAAAAACCAAAAAGGCCAAAACCTATGTAGATGAGAGTATGAGTTATCTGTGGGGAGGTATGGCTATCAGTTTTTTTGTGCTGGGTATGATATTAACCCGGCTGGGCTGGGGCACAGCGGTGTTTCCTTTTTTTATAATGATGTATGGGCTCGGCACTTTTGTGTCCGGAAATTTTTTAAAGTTCCGGCCACTTGTTATTGGCGGAATTACCGCCTGGGCACTTGCTATTGGTTCAACATTTGTAAGTTATGATTTCCAGATGCTGTTTGGCGCTGCTGCCATTTTAATCAGCTATATCATACCGGCCTATATGCTGCGTTCCAGAAATAAAACTGCCAACAACTAAATTTTTTATCATGACACAACCCGAAAAGCAATTAACCGAAAAGGAAAGCCTTGATCTTATTGCCCAAATGATCAAAAAGGCCAAAGATACCTGTCATGATACCGGCATCGCCTCCATGATGTGGGGTGCCGTGATAGCTGTTTGTGCACTGGTAAAATTATCAGAACTGCATTTTGACTACCGGCTTCCATTTGATATTTACCTGCTTACCATTGTAGCGGTCATTCCCCAGATCTTTATTTCCATCAAATCAAAAAAAGAAAGAAAGGTAAAAACATACGATGATGCTTTTATGGATACGCTCTGGCTGGGGTTTGGCATCATGATTTTTTTGATGATTTTTATCACCAACTCCTTATTTGATGTAATGGATGGATATAAAAATCCGGAAGGTCATTCTGCCGTATTCAAATTATATGAATTTATATCACCTCTTTTCCTGATCCTTTACGGGATGCCCACTTTTGTTACCGGTGTTTCTGTGAAATTCAAACCTATGATATTGGGAGGAATTCTTTGCTGGATTTGCTGCATCATCACCATTTATACGACAGTTAAAATTGATTTACTATTAACTGCGGTTTCTGCTGTTTTTGCATGGTTGATACCGGGTATTATTATGGAAAAAGATTACAGAAAAGCAAAAAGGGGATTAGCGGCTGCACATGTTTAAAGACCTGGACCCCATATTACATTCGCAGCTCCGGCTGGCCCTCATGTCACTCCTTATCAGTGTAAAGGAGGCCGAGTTCACTTTTCTGCGGGAAAAAACAAACGCTACTGCCGGCAACCTGAGTGTACAGATACAGAAGCTGAAAGATGCAGGCTATATCGATGTGACTAAACAGTTTAAAGACAATTACCCTCAAACGATCTGCAAAATAACAAGGCAGGGGATCAGTGCATTTGAAAAATATGTGGCCAACCTGCAGTCGTACCTGGGTAAATAATCAATCAACCAATCCCGTAATGAACATTTACCTGTTATTGAAGCTAATCCATGTATTTGCTGTCATCATATTCCTGGGAAACATTACCACCGGCCTGTACTGGATGAGGCGGGCTGACCAGACAGGCGATGTCTTGATCATTTCATTTACCATGAAAGGAATAATTACCACTGATAAATGGTTTACAATACCGGGTGTCATTATTATTACGGCTGGCGGTATTACTGCGGCTGTGCAAATAGGGCTGCCACTATTAGGAACGGGCTGGATATTCTGGTCGCTGATACTTTTTTCCGTTTCGGGTATTGTATTTGGCTGGAAGCTGGCCCCTTTGCAAAAGAAAATAGTTAAGCTTACACGGGTGCAGGATGAAAAGAACTTTGATTATTCCCTTTACCGTTCTTACTTAAAGCAATGGGAAACATGGGGATTCGTTGCATTGCTTACTCCTTTGGCAGCCATGATAATGATGGTGCTGAAGATACCAGCCCGTTCAGTTTTCTGAAAATTCATTACTATAAAAAGAGAAGCCCCTTAGACAAGGGGCTTTTTCTCTGTTGGTGCTCTAAGTGTATGAAAAGTTACTGTGTACTTCGAAGTTCCGCCTCAAGCGGAACGAAGTAGTAAGGACGACCGGCACCCCTCAAATATTTTTCGTACCCGCCGTAGTCCCGTAAGCTTTCGGGACGAAGGCGGGATTGTTCCCTGCCGGCGGGATGCGGGCAGGTTGCAATACCAATTGTGGTAAAGCCTGTTTCTGTTTTGGCTGCATTATTTTTTCAAACACCTTTTTCAGGCGGTTGTATTCTTCCCGGAATATTTTCTTTGTAGTTCCTGGCATGATTCTATTTATTTACACATTAGGATTGATCTCCACTACTTGTGAATATTCTGCTGTTTTATTCTTGCTCACAAGTTTGATGCGGTAAGTTACCCGGCGGTTTCCGGCTTTTTCATAAAACTCATAGTTGTCCCTATCGCTTTTATCTGTTCCGGATACCAAGGCTGCTGTCGTAAAATTCTTTCCATCCGAACTTTTTTCCACTTCAAAACACCAGGCATCCTGGTTATCACCAATTATCCATTTGAGTATGATCTTATTATTGATTTTGATACTGCTTTTACCCATAAACATGGCGGGAATGTTTGTACTGGCAACGGTGGAAAGAGGTTGGGGGCTTGCAAAAGGGGTGTTGCGTTGCTGAGCCGCTGTAGGCTGGTAGATCAGCCTCAGCGCAATGATGATTACAAAAGCAGCAGTCTTTATCATTTCTTAGGGTTTTGTCCCGACCCTTCGTTTCCTCAGGGTTATCGGGATTAGATTATTAGTCTTGCCCACAGAAATATTGGATGTTAGTCTCGGTTATATATCATACCATTTGTAAGCAGCTACTTTATCAATCCATACTTTGACAGGAAACCTGGTGGTGGGGTCAGGTACGGAGCTTATACGTAGTTTTACGAGGGTATATGTGGTTTTCCGAATCTAAACAAACCTACTATCCCGCCCTTGAAAATGCAAGCATTTTATGAAAATTATTTTCAAAACAATCGGATAAACAAAGATCCGGGCAAAGGTTTAATACTTTTGACCGTTAATAATCAGGCATGGAGACAATCATCCGGGTTCAGCATCTTTCCAAAAGTTTCGGTGACATAAAAGCAGTAGATGACCTTTCTTTTTCGGTAGAGGCGGGGCAGGTCTATGGTTTCCTCGGGCAGAACGGGGCGGGTAAATCTACGACCATCCGGATGCTGCTCAGCCTTGTCAGACCCGGTACCGGCACCATTGAATTATTCGGGATGGATCTGCTCAAACACCGTAAAGAAATTCTCAGACAGGTTGGTGCTATAATTGAGCGGCCGGATTTGTATAAATACCTGACAGCGCTGGAGAACCTCCGCATTTTTGCCGCCATGAGCGGGAAAAGGATCACCGGAAAAAAAATGCTGGATCAACTGGATATGGTGGGTCTTGCTGAAAGGGCCCACAGTAAAGTAAAAACCTATTCGCAGGGGATGAAGCAGCGTCTTGGTATAGCCGTTGCCCTGGTACATGATCCCCAACTCATCATTCTTGATGAACCGACCAACGGGCTGGACCCGCAGGGAATAGCAGATATCCGGAAGCTTGTTACCTGGCTGAGTAAAGAAACCGGGAAAACGATATTTGTCTCCTCACACCTGCTGCATGAAATTGAACTGGTTGCTGATTCAATGCTGATCATTGACAAAGGACGCAAAGTGGCTGAAGGCAGAAAGGAAGAACTGCTTAACCCGGCTTCCTCACAGGTGGAATTGATGACGGATGATAATGAGATGTCGGCCCGGCTGATCAAAGAAACAAAGTGGGCAACATTTCTTGTTCCGAACGGGACTGGCAGCATCTGGCTTGAAATAAAAAAAGAATCCATCCCCGAACTGAACCGGACATTGGTGGAGAAAGGCATCAATGTTATATCGTTGCGGTCCCGGCATTCGCTGGAAGACCTGTTCTTATCATTAACAACCCGGTGATTTAGTATGGTGAAGCAGTTACAGATAGAAGTATATAAAATATTCAAACGGCCGAGGACCTATATTGCCTTTGCCGTTATCAGCGCCATCATACTCCTGATCCAGGTGGCGCTGAAATTCGGAGGGGAAGAATATGCAGGTTTGATGATGAGCGGGCTGAAAGAGACCTTCGAAGTGCCCACCGATGAGATATTGAATGGTTACATGGTTTGCTACATAGTGCTGAACCTGCTGCTGGTGCATGTGCCGATATTAGTAGCGTTGATAGCGGGAGACATGATTTCAGGCGAAGCTAATATGGGAACGCTGCGGCTGCTTATAACCAAACCGGTGAGCCGCACACAATTACTGCTCGTGAAATTCATGGCGGCCTGTATCTATACCATCCTGCTGCTGATATGGGTCGCGGTGCTTTCCTTATTGGTCAGCATATTATTGTTTGGCACCAACCAGTTATTTGTGCCCCGGGAGTTTGGGGTAAACATCATTTCCACGGCTGATATATTCTGGCGGTACCTGGCTGCATTTGTCTTTGCCTCCATCGGGCTGGTTACAGTGGCAGCGCTTGCTTTTATGTTGTCGGCATTTGCTGATAATTCAATCGGGCCGATCGTGGCCACGGTTTGTATTATCATTGTGTTTACCATTTTAACGCAGATGCAGATACCGTTTTATGATGAAACGGTGAAGCCTTACCTCTTTACTACACACATGCTGGGCTGGAAAGGTTTTTTTTATGTGAAAGGAGATGACGGGGTGACAGTGGATGGCTCCATTGAGAATTTCAGGAGCATCGTCAGGAGTGGGTTGATATTGCTGGCTTATTCAGCGCTGTTTATTTCCGTTGCAATCTGGTATTTCAGGAAAAAAAATATTATGAGCTGATGAAAATAAAACTACTGTTGCTGCTATTACCGCTTTTACTGGCAATGTGCAATGCAGGTGGGCAAAATGCAGGAGAACTGGTTCAGCAGATCAGGGCCAAGCTGGATAGAGTGAACGATTATGAAGCCAAAGCCACTATGAAAACTAATGTTCTTTTCATCAAAGCCCCGTTGGCTAAAATAAAAGTGTATTTCAAGAAACCAGACAAACTGCGGATCAATAATGAAAGCGGAATATCGTTTGTCCCCAAGGGCTCGGTCAATATCAATCTGACCAATATATTTGTCAATACTTCCGGGTTTGACATCATTGATGCGGGCAAAGAAAATGGCAGTGGGTTACGCATTATAAAACTGCTCCCCAAAGAAGAGGATGCAGAGGTGGCCCTGTCAACACTGTACATTGATGAAGCGCAGCTGTTGGTGCGAAAGGCAAAAACAACCACCCGGGAGAACGGAACATATGAACTGGAAATGAGTTTTGGAAAATATGCGGCATATGGCCTTGCCGACAAAGTTGTATTCACTTTTAACACCAAGGATTATAAACTGCCGAAGGGGGTGAGTTTTGATTACGATGACGGAAGAAAAAAAACAGAGCCTTCCGGTGATCCCGGTAATAACCGGGAGAAAAACAAAAAAGGGAAAGTGGAAATTGTTTATTCCTCTTATATTATCAACAAAGGAGTACCGGATTCAGTATTTAAGTAAATGAAGATTATCTACCCTTCTTCAATTATTTCATCTTTTGCATTGGCCAGGATGGAGGGTGTCATCTTTCTCAGCGGATTTTTCCGGCTGTCTTCATACCCGTTTCTCCGGTTGATGATATCAATACATTCGTATATGGCAGTAAGAAAGGAGGAAGTATCGGCTTTGTTTTTCCCGGCGATATCAAACGCTACTCCGTGGTCGGGTGACGTTCTGATTGCGGGAAGTCCGGCGGTATAATTGACCCCCTCACCGGTTGCCAGTGCTTTAAAAGGGATCAGTCCCTGGTCGTGGTACATGGCCAGTACCGCATCAAACCGGTCAAAACTGCGCCGGGCAAAAAATGCGTCAGCGCTATAAGGCCCCACCACCATCATATTGTTATTCTTTGCTTCTTTGATGGCTGGTTTGATGATCGTCTCTTCTTCATTTCCTATCAGTCCCTCGTCACCGGCATGGGGGTTTAGTCCCAGCACAGCGATGCGGGGTTTTTCGATACCAAAATCTTTTTGCAGGCTCTGGTTGATGATATTCAACTTGCTGACTATTTTTTCTTTGCTGATGTGTTTGGTGATCTCCAGCACCGGCACATGTTCGGTTACAAGGGCTACCCGGAAGTTGCCGGCGCAGAGCATCATCACCACATCGGGTACTCCAAACACTGTTTTGAGATAGGGCGTATGCCCGGCAAAACTAAACTCAGCCGACTGAATATTCTTTTTATGAATGGGGGCTGTCACCAAACCGTCAATATGTTTTTGTTTCAGCGCTGCTACGGCCGTTTGCAGGGAAAGAACCCCGTATTTACCGCCTGTTTCAGTCAGTTGCCCGGGGGTGATAACCACATCTTCTTCCCAGCAGTTGAAGAGATTGACCTGTTTATGGTTGATCCGGCTGAATTCTTTTATGATCTGGTAGTTAAGGTTTATTTCTGGTACTGACTTCCGGTAAAAATTGATCGCTTTGTTCGATGCGAAGATCACCGGGGTGCACAATTCCAGTATCCGGTTGTCTGAAAATGTTTTAATGATCAGTTCAATGCCGATGCCGTTCAGGTCGCCGCAGGTGATGCCGATTACCGGTTTGTAAGGGGTCATACTTAAAAATTATAGGTAAAAATAATGCATTCCGGCTTGCCGGATAGGGAGAAAAAGTAAAAACCCGAAGTAATGCCGAGTGTTTTACTATTAACACTTGTATTATTACCTGATTAGGACTGAAAGATTACGATACCGTTGTATTTCTAAGTAAAAACGCTGATTTTAGCAGGTGAAATATCAGTATCAGCACTGAAATATCATTAGCAGCACTATTGATGTTCACTGAAGTAGTGTTTATTTCATCCTGATCCTATTGAAAAACCGATGTCCAAAATCTCAACTATGAAAAAAATCTACAACCTGCTTTTCCTATCAGCAGTTTGTATCCACCTTTTTACCGGGAAAGCTGCTGCACAGTGCCCCGGCGGATACACACAGGCACAGTTGAACTGGGATAATCTGGATTATTATTTCAACAGTGCCGCCGCAAGCCCCTACGTTTCCTATATCAGCGATGCAAGGGAAATGTCACAAAAGATTGGCATCGGTACCACGTGGTTAACTATTGCCACATCCTCAAATGCACTGGTGACTACCACAGAAAATGCCACACATACAGGAGATCTTGCCGGGTATACCGGGGAAGATGTACGTTATAATCCTACTGTAAACGGCCAGACGATAACCATTACATTCAATACGCCGGTATTAAATGCTGCATTTACACTCTATGATATTGATCTGGCGGCGGTCATTACTGTAACCGCAGCCGATCCCTTAGCGGCACCTTTGGTTGTAAATGCAGTGACACAGCCCGGCACAATACTTACTGTTGCCGGCGCACCGGGTAAGGTAATAAGCGACCTGACCAATGCCGGTGCAGGTACTGCATTGGGTAATGCCAGTAACCTGGGCAGTGCCACCATTACGGTGGCAGGAACAGCCCTGAACCCTGTAAAGACCATTACCATTACCTGCACTACCATCGGAACCGACCCGGTATTCTGGCTTTCGGATATTGATGCCTGTGTAACCGGATCATATCCCACCAGCTGGCACCAGGGTTATAATAACCAGCCATTCCAGGGTTCGACACAAAACGAACCGGATTATTTTTTAGTGACACCTGATAATAATTCCTGCTATATGATGGACCCGGCAACGGGCAGGTGCTGGTGGCTTTTTACGGATGCCAGCAAAACCTACATGAATTCATTTGCCTATGATCCCGAGAATAAATTTCTTTATTATATCTCCGAAAACGTAGCACTGGATGTCAATAACAAAACATTAAAAAAGTATGATTTTAATACAGAGACCATTTCAACTGTAATAGCAGATATCGGCACCACACTCGGCATACCTACTTTTAACTCAGGTGTTGAATCAGCCGCAGGCGCCTTTTACAACGGAAAACTTTACCTGGGCGTTGAGGGGGGCCAGTCTACTACCTTTATCCGTGAATCAATGATCTGGTGTGTCGATCTTGCTACCAATACTGCTTACCATGTGTTTTCCACTCCCTCCTATGACGGGACCGGTATTATACACGACTGGGCAGATATATTGGTGAAAAACGGCGAAATCATTAATTACAATTCGGCAAGAAGAGGTGCAAACTATTCGTATAGTTCCTATACCCACTTTAACTTGATGACAGGTGCCGCCACCAGGTATAACAACCCAAGTTCAACAACTAAATTTTCGGGTCAGGCCGGGCTTAACTGGAGCGGAACGATGTATATGATCTATGATTCTGTGTGGGTGTATAGCGCGGGTACTATCAGTTCAAGACAGCAAATAGTTGTCCAATCTGTACCCGGCGATCCGGCTCCTCCGGCATGGGCGGGCACTGCCGGTGACGGTTCAGACCCCTTCCGGCCCAAGAGTGATTTTGGCGATGCACCTGCCACTTACGATCCCATTGCAGTCAGCCCGGCGGTGCATGAAAGATCGGAAGCCATCCGGCTCGGCGCCACCTGGACCAAAGAGTGGCTGAAAACTGGCGTAACGGGCAACAATGATTCCGACGACGGAACCAGCTATTTGAATTTTTTACCACAGGGCTCCGGTAATTACCTGGCCCATACTTATGTCACTAATAACTTTGGTTCAAACGCCACCCTGATAGCCTGGCTGGATTATAACGGGAACGGGGTTTTTGATGCCAGCGAAGCTTGCGCAGCACAAACAGTTCCTACTGGCACTAATAATGTGTTATACTGGTTATACTGGCCCAGTTTCACAACCCCGTTGTTAAACGGACAGACAACCTATATGCGGGTCCGAATCACGGCTGCAACTGGCGCGATGACCTCGGCACACGCCACCGGCTATTTTACAAACGGAGAAGTGGAAGATTACCCGATACGGGTTGACAATTACCCGTTGTCCGTCTCCAACCTTTCTTTTAATGCCGCTGTTGTAAATAACAGTTTTGCAAAACTGGACTGGTCATGTGTGGAGCAGCCGGGATTCAGCGGATATGAAATTCAAAAAAGCACCGATGGCTCCAACTGGAATTATACCGGCATTACCGGCAGCAACGGGCAGACCGGTGAACAACACTATGAGTTTACAGATTATAACCTCGCCTACGGAACAACCTACTACCGCCTGAAAATGGTAGGCGTAAACGGGGCCGGTAAGTTCAGCGAGACCAGGTCTGTAAGAAGGCTGAAGCCCGAGGAAACCGTATCTGTAAGGCCTAACCCTGTAAGAACTATTGCTAACGTAAGTATCCTCGCAAACAGCAGGACTAATGCAGAAATAGTACTATTGACCGAAACCGGCAAACAGTTGTATTTTTATAAACTCGCGGTAAACAGCGGTTATAATAACCTCTCCATACCCGTTAAAGCCAATTGGACCCCGGGTGTTTACCTGCTCCGGGTATTTATGAATAATGAAACGATCACCAAAAAAATAATAATAGGTCAATGATAAAAAAATAGTAAAGTTCTTGTAATAACCAATATCCAAATCCACTATCATGAAAAAACCAGCATTCCTGCTTACCGCAGTGATAACAGTTATTGTGGCATGTATTGCCACACAGCAAAAAAGGCCGCATGACGCTGCCAATAAGGACTCATTTGTTGAAGAAAAGAAAGAAGGGGAAGAAAGAGAAGATGGTCCTGATAAGCAGTTAGCCATGTGGTTTCACTCCAAAGGGTACCCCAACCCCGATAACCTGGGTGGCAAATACGAGGCCGCATGGGAGCAATACCTTGAAATAAAAAAGAAATCAGCCAAAGATCTGACCAGGGTAACTGCCTCTAACTGGACCTCGCTTGGGGATGTGATCAATATAGCCGGACGGGTACTTTGTATCACCATCGACCCGAATAACTCCAATAACCTGTGGGCCGGTTCAGCCAGCGGCGGTATATGGAAATCCACCGATGCCGGAGCAAACTGGACATCCGTAACAACCAACCTGCCGGTGCTGGGTGTTTCTTCCATACTTATCGATCCTTCCAATTCCAGTTTGATATATGCCGGAACCGGCGAGGTGTACAGGGTGGATACTTCCAATATCGGGTTCAGTGTGTGGAAGTGCCGGGGAACATATGGAATCGGTATTTTAAAAAGTACGAACGGAGGCGCTACCTGGACACAGGTGATGACAAAAACCAGCAGCCAGCTATATGGGATTCAAATGATGAAATTTGACCCGACCAACAGCAATACCATCTATGCGTGTGCTACAGATGGTCTGTACAGATCAACAAATAATGGCGGTACCTGGAGCCAGATATTATCCAAGATCTATGTATCTGATGTGGCCATCAATCCCTCCAATACCGACCAGGTGGTGGCGGCAGTGGGTAATATGACCAATGCTGATAAAGGAGTTTACCGGACAACCAACGGATCAAATGCTTCTCCCACATGGGTAAAGATAGCATCTGCACTGCCTGCATCGTTTATGGGATATATTCGTTTTGCACATACCGGTGTTTCTAATTTATATGCAAGCATTGGCCTGAACGGAACCACCACCGGAAATGAACTGTATCAGTCCACTGATTTTGGGGCCACCTGGACAGCTAAAGCCACTTCCAATCACTGTAATTATCAGCACTGGTTTGCACATGATGTTGCGGTGAATCCGAATAATACAGACCTGTTGCTGATGTGTGGCGTTAGTTGGTACAGGTATACTTCCTCTACCTCCACGAGGACCAACGTAACATCAGCAGGACATTCTGATGTACATGATATCGTGTATGATCCCAATGTCGCCAACCGGGTGTATGTGGCGCATGATGGCGGAATTTCAGTGAGCAATGACGGAGGGGCCAATTTTTCAGACAGGAATACCGGAATAAGGGCCACCCAGTTTTATGCATCGTTTGGGGTACATCCCAATCCGGCAACTCCCAATATTATGATCGGGGGGTTACAGGATAATGGTGTAGTAAGGTATAATGGCACAGCCTGGTCAACTGCTTTTGGCGGCGACGGGGGACCAAGCGCAATTGCCCCTAACGGCACCACCGTTCTTGCTTCCAATGATGCAAGAAGTGTGAGGAGGTCAACCACAGGTACAACAGGTGCTTTTGCATCAGTGCTTGCTTCATGGGCGTTCGTTGCAGACGACAGAACAGCTTTTATGGCTCCTGTTGCTATCAGTAAGTCCGACGGTAATTATATGTATGTCGCATCAGATAATATTCACCGGTCAACCAATGCCGGGGGAACATGGACAAATACCGGTACTGGTTCCGCCAATTATATCGAGCAACAAAGAAAAACTGCAATTGCATTGGCGGTTTCACCCACCAACCGTGATAAAATATATGTGTCAACTTCCCCGATCGCACAAAACACCGTTAATGATTATTTATGGGTGAACGGGCAACCGAATGTATTCAGGACCTCCACACCATCCACCACACCTTACACGAGCATCAAAGGCACATTGCCGGACAGGTTTGTGATGGATTTCGCCATCAGCGATAATAATGATGACAGTGTATATGTGGTGCTGGGAGGCTTCGGCACCTCCCATGTTTACCTCACCCCGGATGCAGGTGTCACCTGGATCAGCCGGGGAGCCGGCCTGCCGGATGTTCCTTTTAATGCTATTGTGATAGATCCTACCAACGAAAGTGTAATTTATGCGGGTTGTGATTTTGGTGTATATGTAAGCCCGGACAGGGGACAATCCTGGACTGATTACAATACCGGGTTCTGGGATGCGACACTGGTGATGGATCTGCAGATATCATCCGACAATAAACTGATCGCAGCCACACACGGAAAAGGTGTGTTCAGGGGCAATCTTTACAGCGGAGGCACACTGCCGGTGAAATTGGTTGACTTCGGCGGTGTCAACAGGAACCAGTACAACCAATTGCACTGGTCAGTCACCGATGAACAGGATATATCCGGGTACGAACTGGAAAGATCAGTTGACGCTGTTTCCTATCAGAAAATTGCTGTTAAAACAGCGCTCAACAGCCCCGGGGCAATAACCTACCGGCACAATGATCCCGTAAACCCGGGTACTTCTGAATATTATTACCGGCTGAAAATTCTTGAAAACGACGGAACCTGGTCCTATTCAGCAGTGGTCTTTATCCGCACTGCTTCCAAAACGAAGATCACTATTCACAATAATCCTTTCAGCGATTTCATCGTTTTACGCTACAACATTCCGGGAGATCAGAAAATTTCAACTGCATTCTATAACGCATCAGGAGCCCTGTTGCTAAGGCAGGATTATAATGCCACGGCAGGATCGGGCACATACACGCTGTATGGTTTTGACAATTTCCCGGCCGGTGCATATTTCTTAAAAACAGAATGTGGTGATTTCCTGCAAACATTTAAACTGATCAAGAGCCAGAAATGATTTTGAAATAGATAGCTGGTTATTACCACAGGAAATGCCTGTAGCCCCGACCTTAACAGTCGGGGCTTTTTATTCCCTTGATTTACAAGGCCAAACTTTTCTACTTAGGGATATTACGTTACGGGTTTCCCATTAGTACTTGCGGGGTTTCATTTTTATACATTGGCACGCTTCATCTTTTGCTTTTTTTGAACAGGTATTTGGTGAAACAATTAAACCTTGTTTTTCCTGCCGAATCTACCTTGTACAGGCTTAGGTCTGTTTGTATCTTTCTTTTACCAATCCGTGTGCCTATGAAACGAGTGCTACTTACAATCTGCTTACGGTTCACCAAAAAAATTCTGACAATTTTTATTTTAATTGCCGGCAACACCACTTCTTTTTCTCAATGTATAGCCGGCAGCAACACGGCCAACCTGAACTGGGATAACATGGACTACCTTGTTACTACCGGTAATTATGCCACCTACGTTACCGCTGCCATGAGCCAAACGCAGGCTTTCGCCATCGGTGTGAACAGGGTGGTGATTGTTTATCCCGGTACTATCAGCACTTCCGGCGAGAATACGATACATACCGGCGAAGCGGGTTCCTTTGGAACCGGCGCCGATGTGCAATACAGCGGCAACGGCAGCATCACATTCACTTTTGATGCGGAAGTAAACAATTTCCAGTTCTCGTTGTATGATATTGACAACAGCCAGCAGGTGAATGTGACCGCAGTGAATACCGCAGCCACACCACTTAATATCATCATGACCAAACCAGCAGGTGGTACTGTCACTATCACCGGTTCGGGTACCAC
>JANNUI010000126.1:0-1839 GCA_031395125.1 Chitinophagaceae bacterium
GAACTGGCTGCTTTATGCGGCGGCGTTCCCGCGCGGGCTCCTGGCTCCGCGCAGAAGCCCGTTGCAGCCCATCGACTTCGTGACGGTCAAATCCCACTAGCTGGCCCTTCGCGTGGTCAGTATACGGAGCGATTGTCCGATTTGCAGATGGGCGCGGAACGGCCACAGGATCGCGCCATAGAGCGACACGGCGAGCAGGCATGCCAGCGCGGTCGAGGTGATCGTGCGGACGCCGATCCACTGGTCGATCAGCCATACCGCAAGGCCGATCGCCACCGCGGCGAGGAAGGGATAGACCGGCGCCAGGCCGAGCAGCACGATGTTCAACCGCCGGTAAATCGTCAGTATGCGGAGCAACCAGAGCGCGGTAACGGCCACCAGCACCGCTATCGCCGCTCCGGTCTGGCCCCACATGGGCACCAGCACGGCGCAAAGCGCCAACTGCGCCGCCAATGCCAACCACACGATACCGGCCTCCGCCTTGTGGTGGCCGGTCATGCCGAGGCTGTGGCCGAGATTTCCGGTGACGGCGGTGATCGCCGCCGCCACGCCGAGCAGCGCCAGGACCACGCCATCGACCCGATAGGCGTCACCGATCAGCAGCGTGATGCGGTCTCCCCAGAACAGGATCGAGGCCAGAAGCGGAGCCGCCACGAGGGCGACCAGTGCCATGTTGGAGCGCTGCAGGGTGGCGATCGCCGCCGAGTCGGACCGCGCATGGGACTCGGCGATCCGGGGGCCTAGCGTCTGGCCCGACGCCGCGCCCACCAGCGCCACCAGTTGCGCCAGGAGCAGCGTCACCGCATAGCGGCCGGCTTCGGCGCTGGATTGGAAAGCTCCAACCATCAGAACGTCGGTCATGCGCAGCGCCGATCCGCCGATAAGGGCCAGGCCCAGCGGCAGCGAATAGCGCAGGATCGCCTTCAACTCCGGCATTGCGTTGGAAGCCGGCCATCGGAAAAAGCCGAACTCGCGCCTGGTGCGCGGCAGCAGACAAGCCCATCCCGCGGCGTAGCCCGCCGCCAGCCCGCCCGGCAGCGACCAGAACTCGAAGCCGGAGTGAAGGAGACCGACGGTCGCGATCAGGCGGACCAGCGGCTGGACGATGGATTGCGCGATGAGACTGGGCAGAGGATCGAACCTGCCTCTGAAAGCTCCACCCAGGACCGCGAGATCGGCCCAGAACGGCAAGGCGATCAGCGTGACGAGGAGGGCCGCCGAAAATCCCGGCCCGGCGAGCATCGTCATTTCAAGCAGGTTCGCGCCGCCCGCCGCCATGAGCCCAAGCACGGCGAGCGACAGGACAATGGGGATCGTCCGCAGCATGCCCAGCACATGGGTGCGCCGGGCTTCGTCGACAGCCTGCGTCGCGAAGCTCCGCTGCAGGGCCAGGTCGAGTCCGAGCGGCATGACCGTCGCCGCCAGAAACAACAATGTTCGCGCGATGTTGACGGTGCCGAAACTGGCGGGATCGAGATGGGCCGCGACATAGAGGCCGGCCCCGGCATTGACCGCCTGGTTCAGCAGGAAGGCCACAAACGCCACGCCCCAGGCGGCGCCGTCGGAGCGCAGCAGGACTTTCACCGGCATCTCCCGTGTCAGTCTACCTGGCAACGTTCGGGCCCCGCGCGCAGCATAGAGCGCGCGTAGCACAGGAAGATCCAGGAAACGATCTCTTCGGTCAATTCGTTGTAACTCACAAGAGAGAGCGTCAGCGGTACGAAGAGCAAGGCCAGCCTGACGGCGGCGGATGGCATGACAAGCGCCAGTCCACCGATCGGGAGGCGCGCCGCGATTTCGTCGGCGTAGACCGCGACAATCGCCAGCGCCGCCGCCGTC
>JANNUI010000135.1:0-4407 GCA_031395125.1 Chitinophagaceae bacterium
CTTGTGTATAATCCTGCAAAAACCCAGTTCCTGGAAAAAGGAGAGAAGCAGGGCGCTATCATAAAAAACGGAGAGGAGATGCTCGTCTTACAGGCGGAGGAAAGCTGGAGGATATGGAACAGTTGACTGGTTTATTAGTTAACTGGGTATTAGGTATTCAGTAAGAAGTTTTCCTCTATGAAGCCTAATTAACTAATCCCCAATTAACCAATAACTATCTTCATTTTCGCTTCCTCCGGTACCGCCACGATCTTCTTCTTTTCATAATCATAACAGATCATACCGGTTTTAGCAAAAGCCACTGTTGTTTTCTTTCCTGCTGTTTCTTTTTCCAGTTTGTAGAACAGGTCAAAACCTATTTTTGAAACCTCGCCTGCTACTACCGAAGCGATCACCACGTCGCCATAAAACAATTCGCTTTTAAATTCAATGGTGGCATCGGCCATGATCATTCCCGCCCCTGCAAACTGCATTTCACTGTACCCCATTTTCCCGAAGTATTGCATCCTTGCTTCATGAATGACAGATAGCAGGGTATCATTTCCCACATGTCCGCCATAGTTGATGTCGGTGATGCGGACGGGGATCAGGCAGGAAAAGGAAAATGCTCCGGGCGGTTGAATTTTTACTCTGGCCATAAAAATGCTAACAGCGTTTTAGCTGCATTGGAGTAAAATTAAGAAAAGGGCAAGTTTAAAACTCAATTTGTGTTTATCTTAAAGGGTAGCATTTAAACACAGAGTAACAGAGTTTTTGAGGTTCACAGAGAAAGTGAAATTGGCAATCAATACTCTGTGTAACTCTGTTTCTCCGTATCTCCGTGTTGAAAATATTTTTATACGACGTCTTAAAAGAGAGGTCAAAAAATAAGAGTTTTTAGCGTGCTTAAAATGAAGATTGAAAAACTCAATTATCCTGTAATGAGCCTACCAGGCTGAGGATATCAAGGAAATTACCGGGATGTGCGGTATTTGAACAGGCCAGTTGTTTTCTCCACTTCTGTACCTGGTTCCTGCAATTGGCATCCTGCTCCTCCCCGTATACGCAGCAAACGAGGCTGCTCAGTTTTTTGGACATTCGGATGAATTGGCCGTCAGGGGTCATCAGGACAATGTACCGGTTAGTATTATTATTCTCTACTGAAGCAAACCCTTCTTCGTAGCCGGAGTTGCCTGATTCATGGATGTCTTCGGCACTTAACAGATGTGCAAAATTGAATGCAGCAGCTACATCGGTCCTTTTCTGTACTGGTATGTCCAGCCGGGCATATGTTTTCTTGCTGGCTTCCAGTGCAGCATCATTCCTGGCTTCTTCGTCGGAGGCATTTATAACAACATCTGCATGCTGTATATCCGGTCTTTCGGTTACCACAGGAACAACTGTTCCGGTTCCCCGGAGATCGT
The DNA here is from genome assembly GCA_031395125.1 of Chitinophagaceae bacterium. GTDB lineage: Bacteria > Bacteroidota > Bacteroidia > Chitinophagales > Chitinophagaceae > JJ008. The sequence continues at coordinate 1,404 of JANNUI010000135.1, forward strand.
TGGAAGAAGCTATGCCTGTATTTTTCTTACCCGGTTGAATGAACTGTAAAGCCCCAAATGCAACCAGGCCAATAACAGCAGCCGCGGCAGCATAACGCAGCAGCGGTGAAAAACGGCGATGCTGAGGCACAGCCGCATCTTTTTCTGCATCCAGGCTTGTCTGTATCTTATTCCAGGCTGCGGCGGGCGGTATCACCTCAGCTGTATAGAGCTTCGCGGATATATCTTCACTCACCAGTTCCGCATCGAGGCTGTCTGCTATCTTATTCCATACAGCAACAGGTGGTTCTACAGCCAGACCGCTGAGTTTGGCGGGGAATTGCAGCCCTGAAGCCGAATCATCCAGTTCGTCAGCAATCTTTTGCCACAGCCCCTCAGGCGGGGCCAGTTCAAAATTCAATAGTGTATGTTGAACGCTGCTCATTATACCTTTTCTATTACTAAAATTATCCTTTACGTTTCTGGTATAATGCCGGCATACAATATTTTACCTGAAACTCACCAGACCCGTTACCCTGTATCGCCGGCATTACTTGCTTCTTACACCTCTTTGCCTGTCAATAAAAGTTCTCACCATATCCTGCAGTATCACTTTGGCCCGGGACAGTTGCGATTTACTGGTACCCTCGCTGATGCCCAGTATATCAGCAATTTCTTTGTGGGTATAGCCTTCCACCACATACATGTTGAAGACCGTACGGTAACCGGGCGACAATTCCTGTATCAGGGCCAGCACATCCTTTGCACCCAGGTCGTCCAGCGCAGAAGTGTACTTGCCTTCCAGTGTGTTTTCTTCTCTTTCCGTCACCGGCATCAGGTATCGCTTGCGGCGAAAATGTTCGATGGCCGTGTTCACAAAGATCCGGCGCATCCATCCTTCAAAAGAACCATCGCCGCGAAAGCTGTCCATTTTTTTAAAGATCTTAATGAATCCCTCCTGTAAAATATCTTCGGCTTCTTCCGCCTTGCCTGCATAACGGAGGCAAACGGCATACATCCTTGGAGAAAAGCGGCGGTATAATTCTTCCTGCATCCGCCGGTTGCCTGCAAGGCATCCCTTCAGTAAGTCGCTTTCGGTAATATTTTGGTTGCGTTCGGGTGTCAAGTTCAGTGGTTTGTGGGTAAACTATTCAAAAATGCTACCAGTTTTGCAGTAGCCTTTTTCCGGTGACTGTACTGGTTCTTTTCTTCCATGCCCATTTCTGCAAACGTCCGCTCAGCACCTTCCGGGATAAACACCGGGTCGTAACCAAACCCCAGTATTCCTCTTTTTTCCTCAATTATCTGGCCCGTACAAAGGCCTTCGAACAATATTTCCTTCCCGGCTATTAACAGCGATATAACAGTCCGGAACCGGGCCCGGCGGTCGGACTTACCCGACAAATTAGCCAAAAGCTTTTCAATATTGGCATCAAAGGAGCAGTGATCACCTGCATATCGGGCACTTTTCACCCCCGGCTCCCCCTTTAAAGCCAGCACTTCCAGCCCGGTATCTTCACTGAAGCAATCAAGCCCTGTCATCTCAAAAATGGTACTGGATTTAGCCGAGGCGTTTTCTTCCAGTGTATCGTAGGGTTCAGGAATATCCTTATCAATACCGGCTTCTTTCAGCGTAATAATCTCAAGTTCCTGGTTCAGCACCAAACGTATCTCATCCACTTTATGCTGGTTGTTGCTGGCAAAAATGAGTTTCATGAGCAGGGTTTACAAACCGAATATCTTTTTCAGGCAAAGCCAGAGTTTACTTTTCAGCATTTTATCATTTTCCAGTTCTTTCAATGCCGGTGAGAAAAGATACGTACAGCCATTGAACTGCTGGGGCTGGAAATGAGGGAAACTCAATGGCAGGTCAACCGTTGAGGGTTCTGTACCGAAAAGCAAAACTGTTTTGCTTTTGAACTGTTTATTGAACTCTTTATAGGTACTGCCGGGATAGTTATTAAGATTGATCATCGCTACATCATCCATGCCCAGTTTGCAGGCAGCAAGTATGCCGGTGAGAAACTGCAATTCGCTATCGGGTAGATGAACGCAATCACTGTGGTTTACAACAAGTAGGATATGCTGCCGGTTATTTCCGAGATGTTTGTTTCTGCTTTCGTCCGGTAATTCTTTTTCTTTCGCAGGAAGGGATGCAGGCGCAGGTGCAGGATCCTTTTTCACAACTTTTCCGCTCATTTCCCCAACCAGGGAAGACCTGTACAGATCTGCCACAACAGCAGGGGGTAATTCAATATTATTCAGGCTCATAAACCAGTGGGCAATTTAGACAAATGAGTGTTAGTTTTTTTCGTTTCTTTGACCCGTTACTGCTTCGCCCATAACAGCCGGTTGACTCATCCGGGCTATCAGTACTCAGTAAAAATAAACTTTTATGACAGCAGCTATGGATATTACTATAAGAAAAGCCGAAAGGAGCAAACTCCAGGATATCAGTCTTGAAAACCTTCCTTTTGGAAAATTCTTTACGGACCATATGCTGGAAGCAGACTATGAGAATGGCGACCCGATAGCTATCGGGTGGAAGAACGTGGAGATAAAACCCTACCAGCCATTACTGCTTAACCCTTCTGTGGCCGCTATTCATTATGGCCAGGCTATTTTCGAAGGTATTAAAGCGTATAAAAACAAGGAAGGGGAAGCTTTTATTTTCCGCCCGTTGGATAATTTCAAACGCTTTAATATTTCTGCCGAGAGAATGCAAATGCCATCCGTTCCGGAGGAAATATTCATGGAAGGAATGAAGCAACTGGTTCAATTGGATAAAAACTGGATCCCTTTCAAAGAGGATCATTCTCTCTATATCCGTCCTTTTATGTTTGCCTCAGATGAGGTGATAGGCGTGCGGCCTTCCGACAATTATAAGTTCATGATCATCCTGAGTCCCACCGGGCCATATTACAGCGCCCCGATGCGGATCTATGTGGAAGAAAAATATGTGCGGGCAGCACCGGGTGGGGTGGGCTATGTCAAGGCAGCGGGTAATTATGGCGCGGCTATGTAT
>JANNUI010000354.1:0-7996 GCA_031395125.1 Chitinophagaceae bacterium
GTATCAGCAACCGGGGTACTCAGGTGTGGCCCACCGGTTCTGTTTATACCAACCTGGTGAACCAGTACAATGTCCGTTTTGAAAGCATTGATGATTTCCCATTGACCCAGCAGGATGTCATCGGTCTGTACGTAAGCATGAGCGGTAATTTTAAAATTTGCTCCTTTGAACTGCTGAACAGGTGGGGAGATCAAAAAGCGTATAGCCTGGCCCAGGGACAGTAATGCCCCTGTCCCCTATCCTTCGGTAAACTCAGGAGGAGACTTAGTTCATAAAGTCATTATTAATACAAGGAAACCTGAAAGCAATATTTGACAATTTATGATGTCATCGCCATTACTACTATCGTCGTCCCTTGTGGCCGAAGGCTTGTTAATTAATTTTCTTCCAGCGGAAGAGAATAAATTAATCACACTTTATCCTCCGGTAATTCTGTTGAGCATTATTTGTAATTTCCCGGGAAAGTTGAAATACTATGTCAGTTGAAACACATAAATACAGCAACGGCGAAGTAACCGTGCTGTGGAAGCCAAAAACCTGCATCCATTCTACGCTTTGCTGGAAGGGTTTGATACAGGTCTTTAATCCAAAAGAAAAGCCCTGGATAAAAATAGACGGGGCTTCTACCGAAAGGATAATTGAACAGGTGAGAAAATGTCCCAGCGGTGCACTGAGTTATTACATGAATACGGATAAAGCTGATGATGAATAGGAATATAAAGTGGGGTTGAGGGATAGTGCTATATTTTCCGTGCTTGCTTGTACCCATTTTTGATTAGCCATTGCAATACTTTTTCCAGCTGGTCGCCCTGTACAATGATCTCTCCGTCCTTTGTTGAGCCACCGGTACCACAGAACGATTTCAGTTTCTTACCCAGTTCTTCCAGATCTTCTTCCGTGCCAATAAAACCTTCCACTAAGGTTACGGCCTTACCCGCCCTGTGTTTATTATCCAGCCTGACTTTTAGTTTCTGCAGTGCAGGCGGCAGGGTTTCCCGGGAAGTATTAACTTCTTCAAACTTAAAACCAAGATCAGTGCTATAAACAAATCCCCTTGTATCCGGTTTATTTTTTTTACTCATTATAGTTTCCAATTCTTATAAAGTAGTTAAATGCTTTAAGACGCCAAAGTCCCCCCTTGCGGGGGTTACTCCCTGAGTTTATCGAAGGGTTAGGGGGGCCGCTTTCAAACTTAAATCCAAACTCTTTGCCTGCTGTATCAGCGCTCCTACGCTTATATAATCCACTCCCGTCTGTGCATACGCTTCAATATTATCAAGATTAATTCCTCCACTGGCTTCGGTTTCAAATTGTTCGTCAATTAAATCAACAGCCTCCTTTATTTGCTCCGGCGTAAAATTATCCAGCATAATACGGAATACTTTTCCTTTTCCCACGGCGATCACTTTTTTAACATCATCAATACTTCTTGTCTCCACTTCTATCTTCAGCCCTGGTTTTTTTGCCTGCACATAGTCCCACGCCCTTTCAATTGCTTTTTCAATACCCCCGCAATAGTCAATATGGTTGTCCTTCAGCATGATCATATCGTACAAGCCAAACCGGTGATTAACCCCGCCGCCGATCCGGACCGCTTCTTTTTCCAGTAAGCGAAAGTTGGGGGTCGTTTTCCGGGTATCCAGCAGGCGGGTTTTATATCCTTTTAGTTTATCAACGTACTGTTTTGTCAATGTTGCTATTCCACTCATCCGCTGCATGCAGTTCAGCACAAGCCTTTCACACTGAAGAATAGTATGCACCAATGCTTCCACTTCAAATGCTTTATCACCAAAATTCATTGCATCGCCGTCTTGTTTGTACTTCGTAAAAACGATACCCGGCTCCTTGTACCTGAAGATCTTTTCTGCTACCTGCACTCCAGCCAGTATTCCCTCCTGTTTTATTTTCAGGACAGCTTTGCCTCTTGCCCCTGCATCAATACAGGAAAGCGTGGAGTGGTCCCCGTCGCCAATATCTTCCTTTAACGCCCCGGCAACCAGGTGCTGTAATTGTGCATCGAAGTTCATAGCTGTAAAAATAGTGATTCATTTGCCGCAACAGGGCAACAACCCTCCTTCGCTAAAGCTTCGGCGGGTAAAAAAAAACCCTGTCTCCATAAGGAGCAGGGTGCCCAAAATAGTAAGCAAATATTTTACTCTATGGCCTGGAAGCGGATCTCCTTCACCACTTCTTTACCGTTTTTTATTCGCATAAAAACATTAGTGCGGAAGTTTCCTGCATTGGTTTTGAGTGTACCTATACAGAAGTGCCCGCTGGGGGAGTCGCCTTTATGCTTCAGCTCAAAGCTTTTAACACCATTGTTGCTAAAAAAATCCTTAACGATCAACTGGGCCTGGGCTTTGCTGTAGCTGTCACTTTTGTCGGGAAGTGTCAGTTCCACATTCTCATCAAAATGAGTGGAAAGCTGTGATGAATTACCGGCACGCAGGGCACCGATCACTTCATCTATCCCGCTTTGCGCTGTAATGAAGGAAGACAGCAGCAGCACAGAACCAAGCAGCAGGGTTGAAAATAATTGTTTCATAACAAAAGGTTTTCACAGGTATATTAATCTAAAAACATGCCACAGTAAGGGTGGGTTTTCAGCGGGTACTAAACTACTAAAAACCAGCAGTTTTTCCGAATTACGGCGGGTTTTAGGGGATTAGAATGTAGTTTTACCCGGTACGGAAGGGCAATTGCCCATTGAGAATGAATGTATTTGTACTAACTATAAGTTGTTGATAAAAATGTCAGGAAAAAAAGTCATTCTGGTCATCATGGACGGTTGGGGATTGGGAAAAGTTGCTTCAGCCGATGCAATACAAAATGCAAATGTTCCTTTTACCCGATCGCTGTATTCAAAATACCCGAACACTACATTGGTAACCTGTGGCGAAGCCGTGGGTTTGCCTGAGGGGCAGATGGGTAATTCAGAGGTAGGTCACCTCAATCTTGGCGCCGGCAGGATCGTGTACCAGGAGCTGCAACGGATAAATGTGGCCATCCGGAATGGTTCATTCGCAAAAAATGAGACCCTGCTGGGATCGATCCGGTATGCCAAAAACAATAACAAACCATTACACCTGCTGGGCCTTGTGAGTGATGGGGGTGTTCACTCCCATATCAGTCACCTGAAAGCGGTTATTGATCTGTGTAAAACAGAAGGGCTGAATAATGTTTTTATTCATGCCTTTACAGATGGCAGGGATTGCGACCCCAAAAGCGGCCTGGGATTTATCAAAGACCTGCAGGAATACCTGAATAATTCCGTTGGCAAAATTGCAACTGTCAGCGGCCGGTACTTTGCTATGGACCGGGATAAACGATGGGAAAGAGTGAAACTGGCCTATGATGCCCTGGTAAACGGGGTCGGCCAAAAAGCAACAGATGCCATTGCAGCAGTAGAAAATTCCTATGCCGGCAATATCACAGATGAGTTCATTAAGCCAACGGTTATACTCGATGAAGCCCAAAAACCTTTAGCCTGTATTCAAAATGGCGACACCGTCATTTGTTTCAACTTCCGTACAGACCGTTGCAGGGAGATCACACAAGTGCTGACACAGGCGGACTTCGGGGAGTTTCAGATGCAAAAACTCAACTTGCACTATACCACCATGACGGAGTATGACCAGACCTATAAAGATGTACATATTATTTTTAATACCGACAACCTCAACAATACCCTGGGAGAGGTCCTGGAACAAAATGGCCTCCGCCAGATCCGGGCGGCCGAAACGGAAAAATATCCGCATGTCACTTTCTTTTTCAGCGGAGGCAGGGAGAAAATATTTGAAGGAGAAAAAAGAATCATGGCCCCTTCTCCAAAAGTGGCCACCTATGATTTACAACCCGAGATGAGTGCTTTTGAATTAACAGAGCTTGTTCTTCGGGAAATAGAAACTACATCGAAACAAAATGAATCTTCCAAAATCCCTCCGCCAGCCGGCGGAGGCGGGGGGGCCGACTTTATCTGCCTGAATTATGCCAATGCGGACATGGTAGGGCATACGGGTGTGTGGACTGCTGCCATTAAAGCGGTTGAAACCGTTGATAAATCCGTGGAAATAATTGTAACTGCCGGGCTGGAGAACGGGTATACGATCTTCCTTACAGCCGACCATGGCAATGCTGATTATATGATCAATGAAGACGGCTCACCCAATACTGCTCATACACTCAACCCCGTTCCATTTTTTATTATTGATAAAGAATGGAATGGCAAGATCAGATCCGGCAAACTGGGTGATATAGCCCCAACAATTCTAACCATGATGGGCCTTGCTGTTCCGGCGGAAATGACCGGAGAAATTTTAATTGAAATCCTGTAATTGAATAATTTTATAAAAAGATTTTATGTTTAAAAAAATATTGAGACGATTTTTAGTTGTTATGCTTGTCGCATTAATTGTTATTCAGTTCTTTCACCCAAAAAAGAACAAAGCAGAAGGTTCGCAACCAAACTATATTGGCAATGATTTTTCAATACCGGCTGATGTAAGATCAATTCTTGCCAAAGCCTGCAACGACTGCCACAGCAATAATTCCCGCTATCCCTGGTATGCCAGTTTCCAGCCGGTGCACTGGTGGTTGAACAACCATATTATGACAGGCAAAAAAAAGATCAACTTTGATGAATACATCCACAAGCCCCTGCGATATCAATACCGTAAAATGGAAGAGGTCATTGAACTGGTGAAAGAGGGTGAAATGCCCCTGAAATCGTATACCTGGACACATAAGGATGCCAGATTATCTGATGAAGAAAGAAGTAAAATTACCGGTTGGGCCCTGTCGATCATGGATAGTATGAAGGCACGCTATCCGATTGATAGCCTTGTCCGTAAGAAAAACTGATACTATACCCCAGCCTGGCAAATACAAGCTGAAAATACCGGGGTTTTGCTAGCTATCCCGGAACCGAAGCAGTATATTTGTTTTTGATTAACCGTGAGCACTTTAGTAAAGAAAATAGCTACCTCCTTTCTGCTTGCCATTGTGCTGGCCCCCTTGGGCTATGCGTTTGTTTTCCATGCCAGACAGCAATCCATCCACCACCGGATGAAGGAGCAACTCGAAGAAAAAATGCTCCATTCCATTGTACTTTCCATAAAAGATGTCAACTGGTTCAAGCCGGGAAAGGAAATAGTGGTGGAAGGGAAAATGTTTGATGTGAAATCTGCCACTTACCGGGATGACGGCACTATTGTCTTTACCGGACTTTTTGATGAAGAAGAAACCCTGCTGGTGAAACAACTGCAGCAAAAACAGCAGGACGAAAATACAAAAGGAAATAAACAGCTGGTTCAGTTGCTGCAACTGGCACAATCACTGCCTGGAGATGATCCTGCAGGCGAATGCAACTGGCACATCATAACAGCCAATCCTTTTGCTGTTTATACCCCATCGCTTCTTAATGCTTACACCACTATCCTCACTCCTCCCCCACAGGCCTGATTACAGTTTTCTTTCCTGACCAAACATCCCTGTAATCTTTAAAAATTCTCTATGAAAAAAGCTTTACTGCTTTTTACTTTGTTATATACTTATACTGCTACAAAAGCTCAAACGGATACCACGGAGGAAAAAACCCTTGGTGAAGTGGTGATTTCGGTGAACAAATGGGAACAGAAAATGAATGAAGTACCCAACAAAATTATCAAGGTAAACAAATATGATATCCTCAGGAACAATCCGCAGACAGCGGCTGACCTGTTAGGTCAGAGCGGAATGGTTTTTATTCAGAAAAGCCAGTTGGGCGGAGGCAGCCCGATGATCCGCGGCTTTGCTACTAACCGGGTGCTGCTGGTGGTGGATGGGGTTCGTATGAACAATGCCATATACCGGAGCGGCAATCTGCAGAATGTCATCAGCATTGATGCCCTCAGTACTGAAACTGCGGAAGTAATTTTTGGCCCCGGCTCCCTCATCTATGGCAGTGATGCGATTGGCGGGGTGATGGATTTTCATACGCTGGAAGCCCGGTTTGCAAAAGACAGTAATATGCTGGTGAAAGGAAATATGCTGGGCAGGTATTCTTCAGCCAATAAAGAAAAGACCGGTCATGCCGACCTTACGCTTGGCTGGAAGAAATGGTCCTTGCTTTCTTCTTTTTCTTACAGCAGGTTTGATGACCTGAAAATGGGAAAGAACGGCGGTCAGGACATTTATGGGCGGTCTGAATACGTTGAGAGGATCAATACTATCGACAGTATTGTAAAAAACAATGACCCCCGTATTCAGCGCTTCAGCGGGTATGACCAGGTAAATTTTTTACAAAAGATCAGGTTCAAACCCAACCAGCACTGGGACATCCAGTACAGTTTTAACTATGCCAAAACCGGCGATGCACCCCGTTATGACCGGCTGATACAATACAGAAATGGCAGGCTGCGATTTGCTGAATGGTACTACGGCCCGATACTTTGGCGTATGCATAATTTACAGATGCTGAATACCCGAAAAACAAAACTCTATGATGATGCCAGGCTGACGATAGCTTACCAGGATTATGAAGAAAGCCGGATTGACCGCACCCGGACCAGCAACAACCGCAACAGGCAAGTGGAGCTGGTGGATGCCATCAGCGTCAACTGGGATGCAGCCAAAGGCCTCGGTAAAGCCCGCCTGCCGGACGGGCAGGGCCAGGTATTTTATGGGTTAGAATATGTTCATAATAAAGTGGGCTCATTGGGTGAGCGGACCAATATCAGTTCCGGCACTGTTACCCCCATGGTGAGCCGCTATCCCGATGGAAGCACCTGGAGTACTATGGGAATATATGGCAGCTATAAAATAAATCTCCATCCAAAAGTGACGTTGACAACAGGTCTTCGTTACAGCTACAATACACTTGATGCAACATTTGATACCACTTTCATCAAGTTCCCTTATAAAGAAGCGGAACTGAGAGATGGTGCATTGACCGGCAATGCCGGCCTGGTATTCCGTCCCGCTGAAGAATGGCAGCTGAATGGAAATTTTTCTACCGGTTATCGTATGCCCAATGTGGATGATATTGGAAAACTGTTTGAAAGTGTTCCGGGAAATATTACCGTGCCGAATCCTGATCTGATCCCGGAGTATGCCTGGAATTTTGAAGTGGGCATCATCAGGAACATCCCGAAAAAATTCCGTGTCGAGGTAAACGTCTTTCACACCATACTGGATAATGCCATTGCTCGCAGGCCGGCCACCTTCAACGGCCAGGACAGCATCCTGTTTGATGGGGTAATGAGCCGTGTAGAAGCATTGCAGAATGTGGCCAAAGCGACTGTTTCAGGATTGCAGATAAGTACTGAGATCTTTTTTGCCAAAGGCTTTTCTTTACTATCTCATGCCAACTGGATATCGGGTAAAGAAACAGATGAGATAAAGAATGAGCAGGTGCCGCTCCGCCATGCACCTCCTTTTTATGGTAACAGCCTGGTCCGTTACAGGGTGAAAAAAATAACTGCTGAACTTTCGGCGCAGTATAACAGCCAGATAAAAAATGAAGACCTGGCCCCCTCTGAGCAGGCTAAACCGGATATTTATGCAATAGATGGCAATGGCAAACCCTTTTCGCCGGGCTGGTACACCCTTAACCTGAAAACTTCATACCAGGTACTGAAAAACCTGTTGCTGACTGCTGGATGGGAAAATATGACCAATCAGCGCTACAGACCTTATTCATCTGGAATTGTGGCCGCCGGAAGTAATTTTATTATTTCGGCGAGGGTATCGCTTTAATCAAAGAGGTTGTCTCAAAAAGGGAGGATTTAAACACAGCGTAACAGAGTTTTTGAGTATCACAGAGAAAGTGAAATTGGGAATCAATGCTCTGTGTAACTCTGTTCCTCCGTATCTCCGTGTTGAAAATACTTTTGAGACAGCCTCCTTTTGATCAAAAACCGTAAAATCACTTACATGTACATTCCTATTATTACTGGCGAAGCCGTTAAATTTTACAATCCTGTGCAGCACTCGTACCGGAAAATTGTCTAATTTACGG
>JANNUI010000146.1:0-2638 GCA_031395125.1 Chitinophagaceae bacterium
CACCAGGATCTGAGCACCCCAATGGCGGTCACGAACATCATGTACGATGTGGGTGCAAGGGATGAAGACCTGGGAAAAACCGGCTTTGCGCATTTGATTGAACACCTGATGTTTGGCGGCTCCGTCAACATACCCGAATACGATGAACCATTACAGATGGCAGGAGGTGAAAACAATGCTTACACCACCAACGACCTCACCAATTATTACATCCAGTTGCCCGCTGAAAATTTAGAAACTGCTTTCTGGCTGGAAAGTGACCGCATGCTTTCGCTTGCTTTCAACGAAAAAAGTCTGGATGTACAGCGCAAAGTGGTGTGTGAGGAATTCAAGGAGCATTATCTCACCAAACCCTACGGTGATGTTTGGCATAAGATGCGGGAGCTGGCATATAAAAAACATCCCTACCGCTGGATGACGATCGGTAAAGAACTGTCGCATATTGAAAATGCCGGACTAAAAGACGTGAAAGATTTTTTCTCCAAGCATTATCGCCCGGAAAATGCTGTGCTGGTGGTGGCCGGTAATGTTTCAACGGAAAAGGTAAGATCGCTGGCAGAAAAATGGTTTGGCGATATCCCTTCGGGAGAAAAATACAGGCGTAACCTGCCGCAGGAACCCCTGCAAACGGAGGAGAGAAAACTGGAAATAAAAGCGGATGTGCCCCTGGATGCTTTGTACAAATGCTGGCACATGGCCGGCCGGCTTGACAGGAGGTATTATATTACCGATCTGCTCACCGATATACTCAGCGGTGGCGGTTCATCCCGGTTGTACCAATCGCTGGTAAAGGAGAAGAAATTATTCAGCAATATCGAATGCCATCATTCCGGAAGTACCGACAACGGGCTGGTGGTAGTGGAAGGAAAATTAGTAAAAGGTGTTACGATGGAAGATGCAGAAAAAGCAGTGGAAGCCGAACTGGAAAAAATTCAGCATACACTGGTGCCTGAAACCGAACTGCAGAAAGTAAAGAACAAGACAGAGAGCATGATCGCCTTTGAGGATATGAGTGTGATGTGCCGCGCCAACAGCCTTGCTTATTACGAAGTGCTGGGAGATGCTTCGTGGATGAATGTTGAACTGGAAAAGTATGGTTCAGTGACCACCGAAGATATTTTACAGGAAAGCAGGAATATATTCCGCCACAGCAACTGCAGTACACTGCATTATCTGTCCGGCAATTAATCAACCCAGGAAAGAAAGGAACAATATGCCAGACAGGAAACAAACCCCGGGAATAGTGGATGCCGTTAATTTTGACCTGCACCTGAAAAAAACAGAGCAGTTCACGCTCCGTAACGGTGTGCCGGTGTATGCCGTGAATGCGGGGGCGGAAGAGGTTTTGTCCCTTGAATGGATATTCTATGCAGGTAATTGGTTTGAAGAAAAGAACCTGGTAGCTCCCACTGCTAATTTTTTATTGCGGAACGGCACCTCATCCCGGACAGCCTTTCAGATCAATGAACATTTTGAATATTACGGCTCTTACCTGAACAGGGCCTGTTACAACGAAACGGCCACCATCACCCTGCATTGCCTGAACAAGCATGTAAACGAACTGCTGCCCGTGGTGAAAGAACTAATCACTGATTCAACGATGCTGCAGGAAGAACTGGACATTTACAAGCAGAACATAAAACAGCGGCTGAAGGTGAACCTGAAAAAGAGCGATTTTGTGGCGGGCCGCCTGATAGATGTTTATCTGTACGGGGAACATCATCCTTACGGGAAGTACAGCCGGGCGGAAGATTTTGACGCCTTGCAGCAGGAAGAGCTTCTGAATTTTTATGACCGCTACTACAGAAAAGGCAAAATGCTTTTGTTTGTGGCAGGAAAACTACCACCCCATCTCGAATCCATTTTAAACCAGCAATTTGGCGACCTGCCCAATAACCCGGCGACTATTCACCGGATTGCTGCAGACCCTTCTGATGAGAAAAAATTCAGGATAACCAATGATGCAAACGGTGTACAGGGCTCGATCCGTATGGCAAGGCCGTTTCCGGGCCGGCATCACCCGGATTTCATCAAAGTGATGGTGCTGAATACGGTCTTTGGCGGCTTTTTCGGCTCCCGGCTGATGAGCAATATCCGGGAAGACAAGGGCTATACCTATGGTATTCACAGCTACATTCAAAATCATATGAATGATTCTGCCTGGGCCATCAGCACAGAGGCGGGTAAAGATGTTTGCGGGGCAACGATCGAAGAAGTGTATAAGGAAATGAAAGCATTGCGGGAAGAACCGGTGGAAAAAGAGGAGCTGATGCTGGTCAGGAACTACATGATGGGCAGCATCCTCGGCGACCTTGACGGTCCCTTCCAGATCATTGCCCGCTGGAAAAACATTGTCCTCAATGATCTTACAGAGCAATACTTCTACGACTCCATCAAAACCATCAAAACAATTTCTGCCGAAGAACTGCAGGCCCTCGCACAAAAGTACCTGCAGCCGGAAGATTTTTATGAGTTGGTAGTAGTGTAAAAATTTCAACACAGAGAAAATGAGGTTTAAGAGTTACACGGAGTTTTTTCTCTGTGTAACTCCGGCTCACTGCGCCTCTGTGTTGAAAAAAACCTGAACTTCGCTGCATGACCTTCGACCGGAAAGATCTCTCCAACGAACAGCTTGTCT
>JANNUI010000155.1:0-2481 GCA_031395125.1 Chitinophagaceae bacterium
CATTGCCAATGGTGACACCGTATCCGGGTTCCAGCGGACGAAACTCAAACTGAGCTTCAAAATCAGTTGCTTTCTGCAGAATGATCTTATCGGGTTTCTGGAAATTTAAAATGGCCATATTTAGATTTTAATGTTTGATAATTTTTTTAATCAAAGCTGCGAGTGGTGAGCAGCGAGTTGCGGGTATAAAGGCTCGCAGCTCGTAGCTATAAGCTCATAGCTTTTACTTAGAATACAATTCCACGATCAGTTGCTCCTTGATGTTCTCCGGAACGCTTTCCCTTTCAGGATAAGTAATGAAAGTGCCTTTCATTTCTGTTTCGTTACAGTCGAGCCAGCTGAACTTCGGATTCTTGGGACGGACAACGCTGGTTATAGATGTTCTGCCTTTGCTGCTTTCCTTGATGCTGACCACATCACCGGGTTTCAGCTGGCAGGAAGGAATATTCATTACTTCGCCATTTACTTCAATGTGTTTGTGGCTTACCAGCTGGCGGGCAGCGGGTCGGCTGGGAGCAATACCCATGCGGAAAACGGTGTTGTCAAGGCGGGCTTCACAGAGTTTGATCAGGTTCTCACCTGTTACACCCCTGCGGCGGGCCGCTTCTTCGAATGTTTTGCGGAATTGTTTCTCCAGGATGCCATACGTGTATTTGGCCTTTTGCTTTTCACGGAGCTGTAATGCATATTCACCAAGTGTTTTACGCTTACGCTTTTCCCCGTGCATACCCGGGGGGTTGCTGTTCTTTGTCAGCCACTTGCCGTTGCCTAAGATAGGCTCGCCAAAAATGCGGGAAATCTTGGTCTTGGGACCAGTGTACCTTGCCATAGTTTTTATTCATTTCGATTTTTTTTGTAACGGTGCTACGATCGGTAAAAAATCGTAAAAAATAAATCGGGCACCCTTTTTTAAATGAACTGCCTTGATCCTTTCAAAGCAATTTTAACTATATAAAATTCCTTACTCCCCTTTAGGCCTGCCTGCCGGTCAGGCAGGGGATGGGGGCATTAAACTCTTCTTTTCTTCGGAGGACGGCAACCGTTATGCGGCATAGGCGTCACATCCTTTATCATCACAACTTCAATACCGTTTTGTGAAAGTGAGCGGATCGAGCTTTCCCGACCGGCGCCGGGGCCTTTTACAAACACATCCACTCTTTTGAGACCGGCGTCAAAGGCTGTTTTAGCAGCATCCGCGGCGGCCATCTGGGCGGCGTAAGGGGTGTTTTTCTTGGAACCTTTAAAGCCCATTTTACCGGCGCTGCTCCACGAGATCAACTGGCCGTTCTTATTGGTAAGGCTGATGATAATGTTGTTGAATGTGGCAGAAATATGGGCATCTCCGTATGCATCCACTTTTACCACTCTTTTTTTAGCAGCGGCTTTTGCGCTTACTGGTTGCTGTGCTGTTGCTTTTGCCATAATTGTTGTTCTGAGGTACTCCCTTTCGTTTTTTAATGATCCCTCCGCATTTGCGGAGAGTGAATCAATCCTCCTGCCGGCTTTAAGCGATCCGTAATTGATTCGTTATTTACAAGCCTTTGAAACTATTCAATAAGGATAATAACTAAAAACTAATAGTTATTATCTATTATCTTACTTCTTCGGCGCCTTCTTTTTGCCGGCCACTGTCTTCCTCTTACCTTTCCTTGTACGGCTGTTGGTCTTGGTGCGCTGACCTCTTACCGGCAGGCCCTTACGGTGGCGAAGGCCACGGTAACAGGCGATATCCAGCAAACGCTTTATGCTCATCTGCACTTCTGAACGAAGCTGACCTTCCACTTTCAGCTCTTCCGTGATGACATTACGGATAGCATTCAGTTCATCATCATTCCACTCATGTACTTTCTTGTTACGGTCAATACTATTCTTGTCAAGAATGTACCTGGCAGTAGAAGGGCCAATACCATATATATAGGTAAGACCTATTTCGCCCCTTTTATTTTTTGGTAAGTCAACACCGGCAATACGAGCCATATTTCTTTTTTAGTTTGTTAGTTTACTTATTTCAAACGGACAACAGGCAATTGACAATGGGCAAATTGCTTATTACCTGTTGCTTATTGGTTATTATCCCTGGCGCTGTTTGAAGCGGGGGTTCTTTTTGTTGATGACATACAGTTTCCCCTTGCGGCGAACGATCTTACAATCAACACTGCGCTTTTTAATAGATGCTCTTACTTTCATTTCTTTTAGCTTTTAGCTATCAGCCATTAGCTGTTAGCAGTTCTAAACAATTTGTACTTTCTTTTTTTGCTAACAGCTTACCGCTATCAGCTAATAGCTTTACTTATACCTGAAATTGATTCTTCCCCTTGTTAAATCATATGGCGACAACTCTACCCCCACTTTATCACCCGGCAGGATGCGGATATAGTGCATCCTCATTTTCCCCGAGATGGTAGCCAGTATCTCATGACCATTTTCCAGCTTCACCCTGAACATGGCGTTGGACAGGGCCTCGATTATTGTCCCATCCTG
>JANNUI010000161.1:0-3301 GCA_031395125.1 Chitinophagaceae bacterium
GAAAAATATGTGCGGGCTGTGCCGGGGGGTGTGGGCTATGTCAAGGCAGCGGGTAATTAAGGCGCGGCTATGAATGCAACAGCGCAGGCAAAGCAAAAAGGATATGACCAGGTATTGTGGATGGATGCCCAGGAACATCAATTTGTACAGGAGTGCGGCACCATGAATGTCTTTTTCATTATCGGAAATACCGCCATCACCCCCGACCTGGACCAGGGTACCATATTGGATGGGGTGACCCGCCAGAGTACCATCACCCTTTTAAAGGAGATGGGTTTTACTGTGGAGGAAAGACACCTGAGCATTCATGACATTATTGATGCCTACAAAGCGGAGTTGCTGTATGAAGTATTCGGTACCGGCACGGCGGCTACCATATCGATGATAAAAGAACTGCGCTACAAAGATTTTGTGATGCAGTTTGACGTGGAAAACTGGAAGACCGCCCCCAAACTGAAGCAATGGCTGACCGACATCCGGGAAGGCAGAAGGGAGGATAAGTATAACTGGATGCTGAAAGTTTAAGGCTTGATTTCTAACGACTTCAATATATCTGCTCAGGCTCCGGTACTATATGGGTCTCTTTTATCCCCAAACCATTCAAAATCAGAAAAATCAACCCATTTTTTTGGAGATTAAGCCCTCTGCCTTTACCTTTGCCGTCCCAAAAATAAGGGTCAAGAATGCCTACAATTCAACAGTTAGTACGTAAAGGAAGAGAAATCATCAGGGCCAAGAGCAAGTCAAGGGCTTTGGACCAATGCCCGCAGCGCCGTGGCGTTTGTACAAGGGTTTACACTACCACCCCTAAAAAGCCGAACTCCGCTCTTCGTAAAGTTGCTAAAGTTCGTTTGACAAATAAGATCGAGGTGATTGCCTATATCCCCGGGGAAGGCCATAACCTGCAGGAACACTCCATCGTTTTGATCCGTGGCGGAAGGGTAAAAGACCTGCCGGGTGTTCGTTATCACATCGTACGTGGTTCACTCGATACCGCAGGTGTGAAGGACAGGAAGAAGAGCCGTTCGAAGTATGGAACCAAGAAAGAAAAAACCAAAAAATAGCCCCTATCCTCCAAAGGAGTCCTTCGGACCCTAAAGGGGAATAACAGGAAGTAAAATAAATAGAAAGTACAAAGTAATTTTTTAAGATATGCGGAAAGCACAAGCAAAGAAACTCCCCTTAGCGCCGGATCCAAAGTTTAACGACAAACTGGTAACCCGGTTCGTGAACAACCTGATGTGGCAGGGAAAGAAAAGTGTGGCCTTTACCACATTTTATAATGCGTTGGAAAAAGTGACAAAACAAACCAGCGAAGACGGGTATGAGGTTTGGAAGAAGGCACTGGCCAATGTTACTCCTTCTGTGGAGGTCCGCAGCCGCCGTATCGGGGGCGCCACTTTCCAGATCCCTGCTGAGGTTCGCACCGACAGAAAGATCTCTCTCAGCATCAAGTGGCTGATCCGTTATAGCCGGGATAGAAACGGCCGCAGCATGGCTGATAAACTGGCTGGTGAGATCGTAGCTGCAGCAAAAGGAGAAGGTTCGGCTTTTAAAAAGAAAGAGGACACCCACCGTATGGCTGAGGCCAATAAGGCTTTTGCACATTTTAAGATCTAAGAAATACAATTGAAACGATAACGAAGCCATCCCGGCGTTACAGCCGGGATGGCTTTTTTACAGAGTTACCCTGGTCACTGAATATTCATCAACCGTTCTTTGCTAAAAACCCGGGAAGTAGTTTGCCGGTCAGTTCTGTCCATCCCTGCATAAAACTCTCTTTGGCAAAATCAGGACCGTTTTCCTTAAAGGATTCTATCCCTTCATGCGTCAGTTTTAATCTTGTTGCGGAACCATCGGGAAATAATTAAAAGGCTACAACGGAGTAGCCTTTCAGGTTTTCATAGCTCCAGCTATAGACAAGTTTTTTACCGGGAACCGCTTCAAGCACCTTACACAAATGCAGGTATTTGTCGCCCTTGTGGCCTTCCCCGTAAAACCGGAATTCAAATCCTGCTTCGGGCCTGAATGCTGCCAGGTCAAAATACCATTGTTTCATTTGTTCTTTATCAGTAATGGCTTTCCATATTATATCAGCAGTTGCATTGAAGTTCCTTTCTATAACAATTGGCAGGTTCATATTTTGCTGAAGTTTTATTATTTATTCATCTATCGGTTGATTTTCATCCCTTTTCACAAACAGGGTATACGGGGCTCCCGATAGTCCTGAGCAATAGCCGAAGGATATGGACACTACTATTCTCCATCATAAGCTTTCTGCAGGTCAGCGATGATTATTTTTTTCATCTTAAGCATCGCCTGCATGGCCCTGCCTGCTTTTTCCCGGTCCGGGCTGCCGATGAGTTCTCCCAGTTTGGCAGGAACGATCTGCCAGGAGACACCAAATTTATCTTTCAGCCAGGCGCACATACTTTCCTCTCCGCCATCGGCTGTTAATTTATTCCAGTAGTAATCTACTTCATCCTGGTCTTTACAGTCAACGACCAATGAAAGGCCTTCGCTGAAAGTAAATGGATGCGGGCCGGAGCTGTCCATGATGGCGAAGGTTTTTCCTTCTAATGAAAACCGGGCATGTTTGATATACCCCTCCACATCCGGCTCACCTTTTTCATAACGGGCTATCATTTCTGTTTTTGCATTCTTGAAAACGGAAGTATAAAAATCAATCGCTTCATTGGCCCTGCCACTGTTGTTCATGGTGAACATCAGGGATGGCACGATCGTGTCGCCTTCCATTTTGCCCCCCGCCTGAGAGGGTGCAGGCATCATCAGTTGCCAGTTTACTCCAAACCTGTCCTGGCACCAGCCATATTTTTCGCTCCAGGGATAGCTGCCCAGGGGCATCATCACGATCCCGCCATCACTCAGTTTTTTCCATTTGGTTTCCGTTTCTCCGGCAGAACTGCAAATGACAAAAAATGAGATAGAGGGATTTATTTTGAACATGGGCCCGCCATTCAGCCCCATGAACTTTTTACCGTTTAGCTCGAAGTTGACCACCATCGGTGTATCCACAGTGATCCTTGAATGATCTGGCGAGCTATCCCCCTCGGAAAAAACAGAACACCAGAATCCGGCAGCCTCTTTGGCTTTGCCGTCGAACCAGAGGCAGGGATAAATTTTGTTTGACATAGTTGTAATTATTTATTTTGGCAGTTAAACATCCATTTCACCCCGTACTTGTCTTTGCTGCTGCCTTTTCCTCATTGGCTTTCATCCTGAATCTTACCATTCTTTTTACCAGGTCAAGCGGAACAGGTTTATCACGGGGAAACTGTAC
>JANNUI010000210.1:0-19765 GCA_031395125.1 Chitinophagaceae bacterium
TTTCTTCAGCAGTGTGCACCATGTTATCGCGGAGGTAGTCAAAACCAAATTCGTTGTTGGTGCCATAGGTAATATCGGCGAGATAGGCTTTCCTTCTTTCTTCGCTATTGGGCTGGTGTTTGTCTATGCAATCCACTTTCAGTCCCAGCCATTCAAAGATGGGGCCGTTCCATTCCTGGTCACGTCGTGCCAGGTAGTCGTTCACGGTCACAATATGCACTCCTTCGCCGGCCAATGCGTTGAGATAAGCAGGAAGGGTGGATACCAATGTCTTTCCCTCACCCGTGGCCATCTCGGAGATCTTTCCCTGGTGCAGCACCACGCCGCCGATCAACTGCACGTCATAATGCAGCATGTTCCAGGTTACCTCCCCGCCGGCAGCGGTCCAGGTATTTCTAAAAACAGATTTATCCCCGTTAATGGTTACATAGTCGTTCTTTACACTCATGTCTTTGTCCAATTGAGTGGCGGTGGAAACGATCTCCGCGTTTTCTTTGAACCTGCGGGCTGTTTCTTTAACTACTGCGAATGCTTCGGGTAATATTTCATCCAGCGCCTCTTCAATTTTTTTGTCCCTTTCTTTTTTCAGTTTGTCCACTTCCTGGTAAATGGCATCCTTGCCCAGCAGGTCATTAAAGGGGAGTTCTTCGGCGGCTTTATTCTTTTCAGTTATCTCCGCATCAATATCAGTTAAGTGTTCTTTAATGCGCTGGCGGAATTCCTGTGTTTTAGTGCGCAACTCATCATTACTGATGGACTGGTATGCGGTAAAGAACTGGTTGACCTTTCCAACATAGTGTTCTATTTTCTTTACGTCTTTTTCCGACTTACTGCCGCCAAATATTTTTGAGATAAAACCAAGCATGGTATGGGAATTGGTTAATTAGTTAATCAGTTAATTGGGGTCAAACAGGTCAAATGAGTCAAAAATGTCAAACTTGTCCACCGTAGCTTCAGCGAAGGCGGATGGGTCATATACACCATCAACCTGACCGATTTGACTTATGTGACTTCTTATGACTTATATGACATCATATGAATTTTATGACTGTTCTCTTTGTCAAAAAGGGTGCTATAAACTTTTACAGGTCAATTTGACAGCTCCAGGGGAGCTCTCCAACGGGGTCCTTGCGGTCCTTTGGAGGAAGGCAAAGATAAGCCATCAGCGGCAGTTATTTTTTGCCGCAGAAAGCGGGGTGCGTCCCTAATTGTCACATTAGGTTTTCAACGCAGAGAACAGGGGAACGCAGAGTTTGGGCTGAGGATCTCTGCGAGGACTTCTTATCTCATGTTCTCTGCGGTAAAAATTTAGTATCAAAAGGAATTGCTTCAGCGACAATTTGGGATGCACCCGAAAGCGGAATATTAAGCTGTTAAACCAGCCATTCCAGGAATTGTCACCGTATTTTATTGCCCGCTGACGTACCTTTCCACCGTGAAATGAAATCAGTGTTATGAAAAGAAATATGAAAGCCCTGTTTTTGTCTTTTTTTGTCTTCTTGCTGAGCGGGATCATTTTGACGGGTTGCTTTGGTTCCATGAGTAATGAAGTGGAGGCCGGACCGGAGGATATTTACCTGGACTATAAAATTTGGGGCGAAGAGGGAGAGGATAGTGTGATGGTAATGCTCCAGTTCCGGGAATATGATGCATACGGCCCTACGATGCGGATCGACGGGCAGGGGAGTGTTACTTTGGATGGAAAAAAAATACCAAGTGATAGTTCCGTCATGACCGGCCCTTATTACGCTGTCACCAGGCAGGTGAAGGAATTCACAGGCTGGCATACCATTGTTTTTACCAGCACAGATAAAGTGAAACATAAGGAAGAATTTTACTTCCGCCCGTTTACATTAAAAACACAATTAACCGACACACTGAAAAGGGACAGGCTGAGCCTGCAGTTTGAGGGTCTTGAAAAAAGAGATATAGTCAGGGTGCTGCTGACCGACACCAGCATTACCGGCGATGGTATCAACCGGGTGGATACCATTTGGAATAACAAGCTGACCCTTACTAAAAATGCCCTCTCTTACCTGGAAAACGGCCCCATTCACCTTGAACTTATCAAGGAAACCGAAAAACCCGTTGAAAATCATACCGGGGCCGGGGGTACCATCATTGTTCTCTATACTATCCGGAGGGAGTTTTTCCTGCTTGATTAAGCTGATAAAGAGAAATTTACACATTTAAATAAGAGACAGAGGAAGCGGGCTACTTATTTGAGTTTTGCTATGGTATTTCAGCAGCTTGCCCGTACTTTTGCCGCCTGAATTTAATAGTTCATTGGTTAATCAGGGCTTTATACCGAACCCAGATTTTCAACTGTAACCCTCAAAAGATTAAGAATGGCCGGACAGCTCAAAGAAGTACGAAACCGCATCAAATCGGTACAAAGCACCCAGCAGATCACCAAGGCCATGAAAATGGTAAGTGCTGCCAAACTGCGCCGGGCGCAGGATGCCATCATCCAGATGAGACCTTATGCCAAAAAACTTCAGGAAATGCTCAGCAATATTGTGAGTAACAGCGAAGGTGGTTCAGGTATGACACTGGCCACGGAGCGACCTGTAGAAAAAGTACTGTTCATCGTCATCACCAGCGACAGGGGGCTGGCCGGTGCTTTCAACGCCAACCTGATCAAACTGGCCAAGGCCACCATTGCGGCGAAATATGCCGGCCAGCATAAGAAAGGCCACCTGGCCATCTGGAGTATTGGTAAAAAGGGATATGAGCATTTTGTAAAGAACAACTATAAGGCAGATGCCACTTACAAAGATATTTTCCTGAACCTGACCTTTGAGAATGTTCAGAAAGCTTCGCAGGCGGCGATGAAGGCATTTGAAGAAAAACAGTTTGATGTGGTGGAGGTCATTTACAGCCAGTTTAAGAATGCTGCTACCCAGCGATTTGAAGTGGAAAGGTTTTTACCCATCCCTAAAGTGGTTAACCTGCCTGCCGGCAGGCAGGAAAGGCAAGCTAGAATGAAAGCTGATTTCATCTATGATCCTTCTAAAGAACTGCTGATCGCAGAGTTGATGCCCAAGATACTCAACACACAATTATACAAGGCCGTGCTTGACTCTAACGCATCTGAGCATGGCGCCAGGATGACCGCGATGGATAAAGCCAGCGAGAATGCCAATGAAATGCTCCGTAGTTTGAAAATTTCCTACAACAGGGCGAGACAAGCAGCGATCACTACTGAACTGACTGAGATAGTTAGTGGGGCAGCAGCATTGCAGGGGTAACTCCCCCTGTCCCCTGCCAGCTGGCAGGGAGACTTAGATCGAATTGTCCTGATGAGTAGTAAAAGTCATTACACAGAATGTTAATAAGTGTGTTTGAAGGTTTATTCTTCGCATGGTAATTTCGGCATTGCAATTATTTGATAACAAACTCGTTTTGAGTACAAACAAATTCCCCTTTAGGGGATAGGGGTATGGAAATAGTTGATCTGATACCACACATTGAAGCACTCATCTTTGCGAGCGACAAACCTCTTACCACTCTTGAAATAGCAGAACTGGTAAACAATACTTTTGAAGAAACTGGGGAAAAGATTTTGCTTGATAAAATAGAAACTGCCCTCGAAGGCATCAGGGAAAAATACAGCGCCGGTCCCGATAGCTATCGGGAATATCCCTTTGAAGTAAAACAAAGTGGCGGGGGTTGGCAGTTCCTGACCCGGCCCGAATTTCACAAAACGGTGGCGCAACTGAACGGGGATAAGTTCCTGAAAAAGCTGTCGGCTGCTTCCCTTGAAACACTGGCTATCATTGCCTACAAGCAGCCGGTGACCAAAGGCGAGATCGAAGCCATCCGCGGAGTAAGCTGTGATTATGCGGTGCAAAAACTGCTGGAGAAAGAACTCATCCTCATCAGCGGAAGAAATGAAAAATCCCCCGGTCAGCCCCTGCTTTATTCCACTTCAAGAAACTTTATGGACTATTTTGGTATCAACTCAGCTGAAGAACTGCCTAAAATAAAAGAAGTGATCGCTGAGCAGTTAGTGGAACCTACTGCTATGAAGAATCTGCTTGGGAACGAAAACAGTACCAGCGAAGAGGCCGGGGATGCCAATGCTTATGTGGTGACCGAAGGTGGAGAGCTGATCGGGAACAATGATCAGTCAGATAGCGCGGAAAGCTGATCAATACCGGAAACTTTTTACAGGCTATGCCACCCCCATGGGGTGGCATCGTTGTTTAATGACAGCAAGGTGTGACAGGGTTAAAGACCGTGCCAGCCCTTAACTTCGCATCTATGCCGCTTCAGTTATCCCGACAGGAATTGATCAATGCAGCCAATGAATTTGGAACACCGCTCTATGTCTATCATGCAGAAAGGATAAAAGAGCAGTACGACTTGCTGCTCAGCGCTTTTGCCGGTACCGATGCACGTTTCTTTTATGCGGCCAAGGCTTTGACGAATATCAACATCCTGAAATATGTGAAAAGCACGGGATGTAATATTGACTGCAGTTCGGTGAATGAAGTAAAGCTGGCCGTCAAAGCAGGATTTGAACCGCAGCAGATACTTTATACTTCCAACAATATTTCACCGGATGAAATAGAAGAAGCGAAAAACCTGGGGGTGCATATCAATATTGACAGTGTATCCAACCTGAGAAAATTCGGGAACAAATTTGGCAGTAGTTACCCGGTGGGGGTACGCCTGCGGCCGAATATCATGGCGGGCGGCAATCTGAAGATCTCCACCGGCCACGCAGAAAGCAAATTTGGGGTGCCCCTGGAGCATATAGAAGAAGTGCTGCAGGTAGTAAAGGAGACCGGCCTGCATATACGCACCCTTCATATACATACCGGCAGCGAGATAAAGGATGTTGAAGTGTTTGCCAAAGGGATCGAACTGTTGTTTGAAGTGGCCAAAAAATTTCCGCAACTGGAAGTGCTCGACCTTGGCGGTGGCTTTAAAGTGCCCTATGAACCCGGGGAAGAAGGAACGGATATAGAACTGCTGGGGAAAAAAGTAAAAGAAGAATTTGAAGTGTTCAAAAAAACACAGGGCCGCCACCTGAAGGTCTGGTTTGAACCGGGAAAATTCCTGGTGAGTGAGGCGGGCTATTTTATTACACTGGTGAATGTGGTGAAACCTGCCGGGGAGATCACATTTGCGGGTGTCAACAGCGGCCTCAACCATTTTATCCGGCCGATGTTTTACGGTGCTTATCATGAAATAGAAAATATTTCCAACCCCTCCGGTGAGAAAAGAATGTACAATGTGGTGGGGAATATCTGCGAGACAGATACCTTCGCTTCGCACCGGCCGTTAGCGGAAGTGAGGGAAGGGGATCTGCTCCTGTTTAAAAATGCCGGCGCCTATTGTTTTGAAATGTCCTCGCATTACAATTCCCGTTTCAAGCCAGCTGAAGTGATGATAAAGGATGGGAAGGCACAACTTATCCGCAAAAGAGATAGCCTGGATGACCTGCTTCGCAACCAGGTTTTTTAACACACATTTATTCTGCTTTCTTTACCGTAATGGTTGTCGTTGTTTTTGAAGTTACCGGCAATGTTCCAAAAGAAGATTCTGTATTCCCGGATGATTCAGTGGTCTCTGTTTTCTCCTTCAGGATACCGGTGGCCCGGTCAAGGATGATCTTGCCGGTGGACTTATTGTTCAAGGTGGTAGTAGTCTCACTCCCCATCATTTCCGCTTTGGTAATGGTCGTTGAACTGCTGGCAAAATCAACCACAATGGTGCTGTCATTGATATCTGTGATCTTGTATGCCGCATCGAACTTCCCGCTTTCATTACTGTAAGATTCTGTCCACGGTTCGTCTTTCCCGGTTTCTGTTTCAGGAAGTACTTTGAAAAAACTCCTTCCCCCTTTTTGAGGTGGTTGTACAATATCAAAAACATCTTTCATCATACTGCTGATGATGGCCATGCGGGGATCGGCAGCGCTTAGTTTGATTTCCGGCGGCAGGGCCAGCATGGTTTTTCCGGCGGGGTCTATCACCATGTCGTATTTCTTTTCCAGCAGTTCCTTCACTGGTTTTCCAAAAGAGCCGTTCAGGTCTTTCTCATTGTTGGAATCAAAATTTCTTTTCTGCCCCATACCATCAAATGCAAAAGCGATGCGCTGCACAGCGTGGTGCAGGGTGCTGTTATCATCCGTACTGTTCGTTACTTTATAAGAATGGTTGCCGGTTGCATCCACAGTGAAATCAATAGCCTGCCCCATGGCCTGCTGGGCAACGGTGGTTTTCAGTTGCAGGAAGATCTCCAGCACCTGGCCTTGCTCAAATTTCAGCTGGCTGCTTACTTTTTGTCCAGATCCGGCCATCGCAAAAAATAAACAGGCGGGTATAAAAATGAATGACTTCATATCAAAAGGGATAATATTCAAAGTTGACGATTCTACATTACAATCGTTGCAGAAAGGGGAAAAATAATTGTTGTTCATACTGGCACAACCGCCCTGAATTCATCTGAACTTCCTTACTTTTAATTAACATTTCAGGATTAAAACTGTTTATTATGCCTATCCGGATGACAGATGATCCCATTGATCCGAATCAGCAGGATGATGATCGTGGTGGCGGTGGACGAAGACCCTCTTTTCCCGGGGGTGGCGGTGGCGGAGGTCTTATGTCGCTGTTACCCCTTCTTCTTGGATTATTCAAAGGCAAGGGGATCTTTGTGCTGCTTATTCTGGCCGCAGGCGCTTTCTTCCTGTTCCGCGGTGGCGGTTGCAACATAGCCGAAGCAGTAAAGAAGTTTTCTGAAAGCGGTTACAGTTTTAACAAGAATGAATTTAATAAAGCTTCGGTGTATGAAGGACTGGAAGATGATGCCGCTAAAAACCCTTTACCTGAAGCAGTATCACTGCTGCGCTTTGCACCAGACAGGGGCAACCAGGGCCAGCAGGGCAGTTGTGTGGCGTGGAGTTGTGCCTATGCCTCACAAACGATATTGACGGCGGCAGCGACCAGGGCCGATCCCAACCAGATCGTCTTCAGCCCTTCTTATTTATATAACCAGATAAAACTGGAGGGTTGCCAGGGTTCTTACCTGCAAAAAGCCATGGAGGCCATGCGGGCCAATGGCGGGGTAAGGTGGGAGCAATACCCATATGATGAAACCGACTGTGAGAGCGTTCCGGACGAATCGGCCAAACGGGTTGGCCGGGAAAATCTGATCCATGGTTTTACAAGGATCACCAATGGGGATAATATCAATGAGATCAGTGTACGGGGCATAAAGGAACACCTCGCAGGCAATGCGCCGGTGGCTATCGGCATGATGGTTGGCCAGAGCTTCATGCAGGATATGATGGGCCAGGAACTGTGGCAACCGGGCGGTATGGATGAATCACAAATGGGAATGGGGGGTCATGCCATGACGGTGATCGGCTATGACGACCGGAAATTTGGCGGCGCATTTCAAATCATGAACAGTTGGGGTCCACAGTGGGGAAAAAACGGGGTAGCCTGGGTGAGATATAGTGATTTCAGGAATTATGTGAGAGAAGCCTATGGCATTGATCCATTGCCCAAAAGAAGCAATGTGGCCAATATCCCGCTGGAATGTATGATCGGGCTGGTGGATAATAATGGCGGAAATGTTATTCCGCTTCGGGTGGTTGGAGGAAACAACTTATTTCAGACCGTTTCACCCATTGTTACCGGCACCCGTTTCAAAATGTCCATTCAGAATGCCACTGAATGCTATATCTATGTTTTTGGAAAGGATACCAACAATACCAGTTATGTCCTGTTCCCTTACCTGAAACGGGGTGAGACGGTTTCCAAACATTCCCCTTATTGCGGCATTACCGGTTACCGGCTTTTTCCAAAGGCGCAATCATTTGAAGCTGACAACATCGGGAACAAAGATGAGATCGCCATTGTAGTAAGTAAGGATGAACTAGACTACCATACGCTGAACGAGGCCATCAGCCGCAGTTCCCGGCCCGATTATCTCAGCAGGGTGAATGAAGCCCTGCAAAGCATCATGATCCGTTCCGCAAGATTTAATAGCACCAATGAAGGAACGATCTATTTTAAAGTGGATGCCAACAGTAACAAAGCAGTAGCTTGTGTGGTGAGCATTGACAAAAGATAAAAATTACACCCAAAAAAAACTACAGGAATGGATCGCATTTTTGCTGGACTTCTTACACTGGCCATAACTTTTACTGCAGCAGGGCAAACCGCCTCTGTTTTTTGGGGAGAAGAGTTCAAATTAAAACTCCGTGATGCTGACCTGCATGTGGCCTGGGCTGATAATACGGGTACCTATTTTATTGAGGAGCACCTTGTCCTCACCAGTTATTTTATCATCGGGGGCACCAGCAGGGAAAGCGCCGGTTTGGTAAAACTGAATAAGAACCTCAGCGAGGTCTACCGCAAAGATTTTAATAAAGAATTAAGGAAAAAAAGATACCAGGACATTCTCTTCAGCAAAAAAAAAATGTACTTGCTGGCCAGTGATTTCGATAAAGGGACAAAGACACTTACCCTCTATGCCCTGGAACTGAACAAGGCAAATGCTGAAGCCCAGGGTGATTGGAAGGAGATAACGGTATTCAAGCTGGATAGCAAAAGGGATGATTTCAAGTTCAAATGCAATTTAACGGAGGATTCGACCCGCTTTCGTATGGTTACGGCACATGACGGTGAGAAGAATATTGTTTATACTATACAGGAGTTCAATGAGAACTTCAGCCCTGCATTTAAGCGGGTGGATATATCACATGATATAGAGCCCGAAAAGATCGAACTGGAAGATATCCTGATCCTTCCCAACCAGCATATCCTTTTTGTTGCACGGCAACTGGAATATGAAGAAGGCAGGAAGGAAAAGAAAAGGAACCTGGCACTCCAGAACTACAATCTCCGTTTGTTTGACAGTAAAGGTTCCCTGATCCGGGAAATAAACCCTGAGGTGGAAGGGCGCTGGTTAATGAATTCCAAATCTGTCGTACTGAAGAATGGCGATATAGGGCTGGCCGCTTTTTACAGCAATACTAAAAAGGGTAAGGAGATCAATGGGCTGCTGATGATACGGATCAGCAGTGCGGACGGTTCAGTGTTGAATCATAGCAGCGAGGGAATAGCCGCAAGCATGTTCACCAATGAATATGAAGAGGATGATGAGGAGGATGAGGATGAAAGCAAGGCAGAACGTGCCGAACGTAAGCGTTTTGAAAAGCTGGCGAAGGATGAGGATGGTATTAACCGCAGTTATAAGATCCGGGCCCTGGCCCCCACGGCTGATGGCGGTATGGCATTTGTTGCGGAGAAATTCTATACTTACACTTTTCGTCGCTACAACCAGTCAACCAAATCATGGACCACCTATATAGCTTATATATCGGAAGACATGATCGTATCCAAATTCGATGGATCGGGGAAGATCGCCTGGATGAAATTGATCCCCAAGAAGCAACAGGAAGTGATATCAAGCTATCGCGATATAAGCCCGGACAATTATTTTGTATCACGTTTCCAGTTTCCACACTGGGGAGGTTTGAGTGTGGTATCGATCCAGGGAAAAAATACTTTTTCCATCCTGATGAACGATCATCCGCGCAATGAAGCGGTAACACGTGCAGGTCAGAAAGCCAGGGGGATGGTAAACCCCAGGAAAAGCCATGCTTACCTCCTGAATGTAGACCTGGCAAGCGGGGAGATAAAAAGAAAATTCATATTCTCCAACGAAGACAGTCCACCGGCTATGATCAGGCATGGAGTATTGATGGGCAATATCTTTTTTATCGTGGGAAAGAAGTTGGCGACTTTTGCTATCCTGGCAAAACCCAAGATCGCGGTAGGGAAGATCACGTTCAGGTAAGCAACTCTGTGGTTAAGATCAAAATCTTAAAAAATGAAAACAAGAGCTTTCTTATTGTTGCTGCTGACAGTTTTTAGTCTTGAGACCTTTTCACAGGACCTGGCCAAATTCAAACTATACCGGCCGGAGGAGAATGCGGAAAAAGCCATCGCGGCAGCAGTACAGGAGGCCAAAGAACAAAATAAACACGTCTTTGTGCAGGTGGGCGGCAACTGGTGTATCTGGTGTGCCAGGTTTAACGATTTTGTGACGAAGGATATTTCCATTGATTCGCTGATCCAAAAGAATTACGTGGTGTATCACCTGAATTATAGTAAGGAAAATTATAATACAGGAATGATGGTAAAATACCGTTTCCCGCAGCGTTTTGGCTTTCCAGTATTTTTGGTACTGGATGGCGAAGGCCAGTTGTTGCATACCCAGAATTCAGAGTACCTGGAGGAAGGAAAAGGATATGATAAAAGAAGGGTGATAGATTTTTTCAGCAACTGGTCGCCCAAAGCATTTGACCCGGCCAATTACAAAGAACAATGATGAACCCCCGCAGCAGCAGTTTTATCAAAATGCTGAAGCATCCCGTCAAGTTCAGGATCTTCCTGTTTACAAAATTACCGGCGGCATATATTGCCGGTGTGAGGGTGAGAGAAGTGGATGAAAAAAGCTGCCGGGTCACCGTACCCTATAAATGGCTTTCCCAAAATCCGTTTCGTTCTACCTATTTCGCTTGTCTGAGCATGGCGGCAGAAATGAGTACGGGTGTCCTGGCGATGGCGCATTTGTATAAGATCGACCCGCCTGTTTCCATGCTGGTGGTGAAGGTGGAATCCGAGTATTTTAAAAAAGCAACCGGCCGCACCGGTTTTTTATGCGAAGATGGCGGTTTGTTTCAAAAAGCGATCGAAGAAACCATCGCTACCGGGGATGCGAGGACAGTAAAAGCAAGATCAGTGGGCACCAACAAAGAGGGAGAGATCGTGGCTGAATTCTATATCACATGGTCATTTAAAGTGAAGAACAAAAAGTAATTTTCAATCAATAAAAAAATCTCCTGGGAGGAACGTTAAGTTCCCCCTTCAGGGGGCGGAGGGGGTATGAAAATAGCATTCCATGGCGCAGCAAGAACTGTAACAGGTTCCAAGCATTTACTAACGCTGAAAAACGGTAAAAAGATCCTGCTGGATTGCGGTATGTTCCAGGGATTGGGAAAAGAAACCGACCTGCTGAACCGCAGTTTTGGTTTTGACCCGAAGGAGATAGAGGTGATGGTCCTTTCCCATGCCCACATTGATCACAGCGGGTTGATACCCCGCCTTATTGCAGAGGGCTTTGCAGGAAAAATTTTCTGTACCCCTGCCACCAGGGATCTGACAACCGTCCTGCTGATAGATTCTGCCGAAATACAGGAAGACGATGTGAAATATACAAACAAACGCCGGGCGGCCGGAGCAATGCCTTATCTCCGGCCCCTGTACACTACAAAAGATGCTGAGAAAGCCACAGAACACTTTACTGAAAGGGGTTATAACGATTGGTTTGATGTAATGGATGAGGTACAGGCCATGTACACCGATGCTGGTCATATCATCGGCAGCGCTGCCGTGCATTTGAAGATCCGGGAGAGCGGAAAGGAAACCCGTATCACTTTCAGCGGCGATGTGGGCCGGTACAGGGATGTGATCTTAAAATCGCCGGAAAATTTTCCGCAGGCGGATTATATTATTCTTGAATCTACCTATGGAAACAGCCTGCATGATAATAACCTGACCACACCAGACATGGTGCTGCGCTGGATAGAGAAGGCCTGCTTGCAGAAAAAAGGAAAACTCATTATGCCCGCCTTCAGTGTGGGGCGCACCCAGGAACTGCTGTATGCGCTGAACCAATTGGAACTGGAGAACCGCCTGCCCGACCTGGATTATTACGTAGACAGTCCGTTGAGTGTGGAGGCCACAGAAATTGTAAAATCCCACCCGGAATATTTTAACAAGACGATACAGCGGATCATGAAAACCGACCAGGATCCTTTTTCATTTAAAGGCCTGAAGTATGTGAAGACAGTGGAACAATCCAAGCAACTCAACTTTATGAACGGCCCGATGGTCATTATCTCTGCCAGCGGCATGGCCGATGCAGGCAGGGTAAAACACCATATCAGCAATAATATCGAGAACAGCCGCAACACGATCCTGTTCACCGGTTACTGCGAACCCCGTTCGCTGGGTGGCAGGCTGATGGCCGGGAATAAAGAGGTTAGTATTTATGGTGTGCAACATGAGGTGCATGCGGAAATCGGCGCTATCCGCAGCATGAGTGCCCACGGGGATTATGAAGACCTGTGCCAGTGGCTGGCCTGCCAGGACCCTCGCCAGGTAAAAAAATTATTCCTTGTTCATGGTGAATATGAAGTACAGCAGGACTTCAGGGCAAAACTGATCAAAAAAGGTTTTGCGGAGGTGGAGATCCCTGACCAACACGACGAAACAGGGCTGATCTGACCATTAACTGACAATACCAGTAAATCATAACCGGATTTTCACAAGTCTTTAGTAATCCCGGCACCATTTTTTCCGTTATTACTATGTACTGCGAAGCCCCGTTCAAAAGGGGCGAAGTAGTAATAGCGTTCCCACAACCTCCTTAGCTTTTGAGAAGTACTTAATTTCTTAACACATCAAAAAAAGGAGATATTATGAAGAAGAACCCTGGCCTGTGGAGTGTTGTTACCGTTTTCATCTTCTTGCTTGCAAGTTGCGCTTCCACCGCACACATTGAAAAAGACGATTCATTTGATTTCCGTGATCACAAAACTTTCGCCTGGGTAGACAAAGATGGCGAGGGCGGCCACAGCAATGACCTGACCGAGCAGCGGATCAGGGATGCGGTGAATGCGGAACTAAAAAGATCAGCAGGCTGGCGGGAAGTGAAAAGCCGGCCCGATATGCTGCTGAGCTATGATGTTTTGGTAGAAAGAACCGTAAAGGAAAGCAACAACCCGGTTTATTCCAGGCCTTATTCAAGACTGGTGTATAATCCTTACACCCGCTGTTATACTACCATTTATTATCCTTCCCAGTTTATGGGATATGAAAGGGATGAGCGGCCGGTAAGGGAAGGCACCGTCACCATCACCATGATCGATGCCCGGACAGACAAAACCGTATGGCAGGGTTGGACGACCGATGAAGTGAACAGCAGGAACCTGACAACAAAAGAAATTCAGTTTGCTGTACGCTCCATCTTCAAAAAATTTGACGTGGCAAAAAACTAATTGAAGCTATAATTAAGGACGGTTTTGTATCAGGCCTCCTCACTGCGGTGGGGAGGTTTTTTATACAAATTATAGGCTCAAATCCATTATTTTTGCTGCCCAAATGCCGGGGTAGCTCAGCTGGTTAGAGCACAGGATTCATAACCCTGAGGTCGGCAGTTCAAGTCTGCTCCCCGGTACTGAGAAGAGGTTCCCTTTGGGAGCCTTTTTATTTTCTGAAGATTCAATTCAGACGGTTGATAGCCGGCAGTTCATCCCGATAGCTATCGGGACTGCTCTCCGGTACTGAAAGTTCTGAATATCAGAACCTTTTTTGTTTTTGGAACTCATGTTGCAATCCGGTTTCAGGGCAAAATTGTTTAACTTGGTTCCTGACTTTTATCATCCGACATATGTATAGAACCACTTCCCTCTTTTTCTTCATAGCAGTTGTTTCCATCAGCGCATATTCCCAAAAAGCTGCCGGCAATTATCTCTACCGCTGCAATGAGAAATTAGTGGAGGTGATCATGGAAGACCTCTTCACTCCCCCGGTTGCCAGCCGGGTGCAGCTGTATCCAAATGTTGCCGCATACGAAGTGCTTTGTTATAAAGACAGCAGGATGAAACCGCTGGCTGGTCAGTTAACCGGCCTCGGCAGGATTGCTGCACCCCAAAACAAAACAGATGTATCCTTGTCGGCGTTTATCGCTTTTACTACGGTGGCACGACGGCTTGTTTACAGTGAATACATGATTGATGAATTTGTAAAAAAAGAAACCGAGAACTGGCTTACCGTCAATAATAATGATACGGTATTGCTGAAAAATTCCCTTTCTTTTGGCCGGAGCTCAGGCGAGCAGATCATTGACTGGATGAGAAAAGATGTGTATGATTATACCCGGACCCTGGTCCGTTACATTGTAGTGGACTCAGCGGGAGCCTGGCAACCTACAGCACCCGACTATGGCAATGCTATTGAACCCAACTGGCCGCTGATGCGTTCTTTGGTTTTTGACAGCGCCACGATGATAAAGGGAGCGCCGCCAACAAAGTACAGCGAACAAAAAACATCTGTTTTTTATAAAAATGCTTATACCCTTTACAAGCAATCCCGGCAGCGGGATACCACGAAGCGGCTGATCGCCTCATTCTGGGATTGCAATCCCAATATCACCCGTTCAGCAGGCCACTTCACATATTTCATCCACAAGGTTTCTCCCGGTGGTCACTGGATGCGCATCACCAGTCAGGCAGTTAAGAACCGGCAACTTGATGAAGTGAGATCCGCGCAGGTATATACCATGGTTGCTATCGGGCTATTCGAAGGGTTTCTGAGTTGCTGGTCGGATAAATACCGGTACAATACACTGCGCCCTGAAACCTATATCAACAAACTTATCAGTCCAAAATGGAAACCCTATATTGAAACGCCTCCATTCCCGGAATACCCCAGCGGGCACAGCGTCATCAGCAGTACATCAGCAACGATACTTACTGCGCTCATTCAGCAACCCTATTCATTCACCGACTCAAGCGAGATGTATATCAATCTTCCGCCCCGGCGTTTTCAGAGTTTCAGGAAGGCGGCCGATGAAGCATCCATCAGCCGGTTTTATGGTGGCATTCATTTTATGGAAGCGCTGGATAATGGCATTGACCAGGGAAAGAAAATAGGAAGTTACATTTTAGAAAAACTTAAACTAAGCCAGTAATATGAACCGAAGACTTAAACAGGGACTTATTCTGCTGTGCTTTTTTGCCGGAAACAGGGCAGGGGCGCAAACAAAATTGTTTGCCCTGCTGCCTCCGGACTCTACACAGGTTTTTTTCAGCAACGACATCATAGACAGTAAAGAACTGAATGTGGTAAGCTATGAGTATTTCTACAACGGCTCTGGCGTTTCAGCCGGTGATGTGAATAATGACGGCTTATGCGATCTGTATTTCACTTCCAATGTGGGAGATTGCAAATTGTACCTAAACCAGGGGAATTTAAAATTTAAAGATGTTACCGCCGAAGCCGGCGTAAACGGGGGAGGCGGTTACAAGACCGGGGCTGTGATGGTGGACATCAATAATGATGGCTGGATGGATATTTATCTCTGCAAATCCGTTGCTGCCAACCCGAAGCAACGGAAAAACATTCTTTACATCAATAATAAGAACGGAACATTTACCAATAAAGCAGGTGAGTATGGAGTGGATGATGAAGGATTTTCTATGTGTGCTTACTTTAATGACTTCGATGGGGACGGCGACCTCGACTTGCTTGTACTCAATCACCCCTACAACCTGAACTTTGCCAAAACCATTCACCTTACCTATAATAAGAAAGGGCAACTGGAAGCAGTGAGGGATAAACCCGCTCCATATGAGTCAGACCAGTATTACGAAAACGTAAATGGAAAGTTTGTCAACAAAACGGCACAGGCAGGACTGGCCACCCGTTCATTTGGGTTAAGCGCCATCCTGGAAGATTTTAACGGTGACGGAAAGATTGATATCTACCAGGCCAATGATTATTTGGAGCCGGATTACCTCTTTATTAATAAGGGTGGCGGAAAATTTGTGAATGAGTTTGATAAACACTTCCGGCATGGTTCGTATTCATCCATGGGAAGTGATTATGCCGACATCAATAACGACGGCTTCAGCGACCTGATGACAGTGGACATGTTGCCGGAAGGAAACTACCGGCAGAAGCAACTCCGCAGGGGAAATAACTACGACGAATTTGAAAAAGTGGTGAAGTACGGCTTCGGGTACCAGTATGTAAAGAATGTACTGCAGCTGAATAATGGCAATGGAAGCTTTTCAGACATCAGTTATTACACCAATACAGCATTCAGCGACTGGAGCTGGGGAGTGATGATAAACGATTTTGACAATGACGGGCTGAAAGATATTTATGTTGCCAATGGATACATGCGGGATATTACAGATATGGATTATGTACGCTTCAAGATGGACTCTGTCAAGAAGGCTCTGATAAAAACAGGTAACCAGGATGATGTGCTGAAATTGCTTGCCGTTATCCCATCCGTAAAAGTGCTGAAGAATTTTTACCGCAATTATGGGAATTTTGATTTCAGAAAGGAGACAAGGGAAAGCGGGTTGGATCAGCCTGCCTGGAGTTTTGGCAGCGCTTATGCCGACCTGGACAATGACGGTGACCTGGAATTGATCGTATGCAATGTGAACGATTACGCCTTCATTTATAAAAACAATGCAAGGGAAACTACCGGTAATAATGCTGTCACTATCGGACTAAAGGGGCCGGCCGGGAACATTAACGGCCTGGGCGCCCGGATAAAAGTTTCAACGCCTGACAGCAATCATTATTTTTTTACTGCGAATACGATGAGGGGTTATTTGTCAAGCAATGACAAAAAGATCGTCACAGGTGTCGGTAAAAATACCGGGGGGACCATATCCGTGACATGGCCCGATGGAAAAACACAAACAAACAGCTTCATCACCGGAACATTTGTAGAACTGAATTATAAGGATGCGCATCAGCCTGGCAACCCACCTGCCGGAGGAGGCCCTCTCTTTCGTGATATAACGGGACAAACGAAAATCAATTACCTGCAGACAGAGAACCCCTATATAGATTTCAAGCTGGAACCCATGTTGCCGCACCGGTTCTCGCAATTGGGCCCATGTGTGGCAGTAGCAGATTTGAACAAAGACGGGTTGGATGATTTTGTAGTGGGTGCTGCAAAAGATGTTGCTACTGCGGTTTATCTCCAGAATGCTGATGGCACGTTCAGCACAAAACAGCAACCTGCTCTTGCGCTGGATAAAAAGTATGAGGATGGCGCTGTTGGTTTCATTGACCTGGATAAGGACGGCAATAAAGATCTCGTTATTACCTCTGGCGGAAATGATTATGCAAAGAACCTGAACATGTACCCGGTACGATTTTACAGGAATGACGGAGCTGCAGTATTCACGGCATATAAAACAAATCCATTTAATACAAGTTCGAATACAATCGCAGTTGCGGATTACAACAAGGATGGCAACGCTGATATTTTTATTGGCGGTTCTACCAGTCCGGGAAATTATGGCTTGATCCCTGAAAGCTTTCTTTTGACAGCTGGGGGTACCGGCATAAAGGATATTACACCCGCGGGATTGAAAAAAACCGGCATGGTAAAATCAGCTCAGTGGGCAGATATGAACAGAGATGGATGGCTGGACCTGGTGATGGCAGGTGAATGGATGCCGGTTTCTATTTTTTATAACCGGAACGGAAAACTGGATGAATCTCCCTTTGTCATTTCCCAATCCTATGGCTGGTGGAACAAAATAGTCTGCACCGATATCAACAAAGACGGTTACCCCGATATTATCGGTGGCAACCTGGGCTTGAACACCCGCTATACGGGTACGGCAGACAGGCCTGTTACTATGGTGGTAAGCGATTTTGATAATAATGGAAGTACCGATTGTGTCATCAGTACTTTTGTTCAAAGGAACAGTTACCCGATTGTCATCCGGGATTATATTCTTGACCAGATGCCCTACCTGCGAAAAAAATATCTGCGCTATGCCCAGTATTCCGGTGCCACGGTCGGGGATATATTCACTGCAGAGCAATTGGCGAAAGCCAATTCTATGTTTGCGGATAATATGAACAGCGCTGTATTTCTGAACAACAGGGACGGAAATTTTACTACCAAAAAACTGCCACCTGAAGCGCAGTTTTTCCCGGTGAATGGTATCCAGTTTGATGACGTCAACGACGATGGCAACAAGGACCTGCTGCTTGCGGGTAACGATTACAGCACTGAAGTGGAAACAGGAAGAAATGATGCCGGTATCGGATTACTGTTGCTGGGTGACGGGAAAGGAGATTTCAAACCTGTTTCTGTTCTTGCCTCCGGTTTTTATGTACCGGGAGATGTGAAATGCCTGGAGAGCATTATGATCAATGGCAAACGATGCTATATCGCCGGAAAGAATAAGGAGAAGCTCCAGGTGATGGGACCATTAAAGTAACTGATTCAACATCTATAAAAGTAGTAGCCTGAATGTCAAGTATACGCCTCGCTGTACCGGAAGATGCCGGAAATATCCTTGGCATCTATGCCCCTTATATCGAAAACACCACTTTTACTTTCGAGACAGAGGTTCCCTCTATTGCGGATTTTTCTGTTCGGATCAGGAAATACCTGGACAGCTGGCCCTGGCTGGTTTGTGAGGTAAATGGAACCATTGCAGGTTATGCCTATGCCTCAGGTTACAGGGAACGGGTGGCTTATCAATGGGGTGTGGAATGCTCTGTGTATGTCCATGATGATTTCCATCGGGTAGGTGTGGCAGGGGCATTATATGCTTCCTTATTTGAGATCCTGCAAAAGCAGGGTTTCCGGAATGTATATGCCGTTATAAACCTGCCCAATGAAAGAAGCGTTGCTTTTCATGAAAGTTGCGGCTTCCGTTATTTCGCCACCTATGAACAGGTGGGGTACAAACTGGGCCAATGGAAAAATGTGGGCTGGTGGAGATTAATACTTAATGATTTTGGAAAAGAACCTGCCGCGCCGGTAAAGTTTTCCGAACTCAATAAGGAATTTCTCCCTGGCCTGTTTTCGGCACAATCTGAATTAATTAAAAAAAAGTGACTATCCGCTTGTATGAACCAGGCAATTCTTTGTGAACTTTGTGTAGCCTTTGTGCCCGTTGTGCTCCTGAAAAACTGGAGCACAAAGTACACTACGTCCCGATAGCTATCGGGACACGACGGGCACAACGCATACTTAAACTATGCAGCCGGTTCATATATCCGAATAGTCAATTAAAAAAAATTAGCCGGCGAATCAATCATTTTCGAGTTCCAGCTTTTTGGTCTTGTAGTCAATCGAAAACTGCTTCCTGATGCTCGGACAGCAGCGGCCATCGTCTTCCTTGTATTCATAGTAAGTGCCAAAGATGGTTCCTCCAATTACTCCGTTCACGGAAAGCCACCCGTCCTTTTTACTTTCAATATTCTCAATGTACTTGTCATCAGTGATCCATACAGCTCCTTTGGATAAAACAAATACCCTGGATTGCGCATTCATCATGGCATTTCCCCCGTCACACTGAACAGGATTGAAAGTTATTAATGCATCTAACTTATTATCGCCATTGATATCGCTGAAGTGTATCGAAATGTCCTTCGGGATACCCGCCATCGGTCCTTTGTACCCGTCTTTTATCACTATCTCCATTTTACAATTGCGGGGGGTGGCATAATTGCCCGCTTGGTATTGCGCAGCTTTCCATTGTTCGTAGCGTTTCAGTATCTGTGTGTATTCGGCTGTTGGTTGTGCTGTCAGTGTATAACTGAGTATGAGAAGGGCGAAAAAACAATTCATTTTTTTCATAATCACCTGTTGATGTTTAAAAATAATGTAATAGACAAAATAATGATATTTTAATGACGTTTTTTTCAATTTGCCCGATGAAAAATGTATGATCTTTTATAAAAGCTGTAGTTTCAACTATTTTGTTGCATATGAGCGGGTCGAATACAAATTGGGCCAATGAGGAATGTGGGTTGGTGGTGGTTAATGCTGAATGATTTTTATTGCGTTGCTATATCCCTGCAAAAAGGCCAGTAAATGTTTTAATAACTTTCTTTTTCGTGTTCGAAATTGCAGTATTGGTAAAATATTTTCATCCGTCTCTGAAAATAGC
>JANNUI010000221.1:0-8338 GCA_031395125.1 Chitinophagaceae bacterium
CTTTCTTTGGTTGCTTCGCTGCTGGCCACTTTTGCTTACTTCAGGGCAACCCGTTCCAAAATAGATGAGGATGCCGCCCGCTGGAAGAAACTGGCCCGCTATGCCTTTCTTACCGAAGTATTTTCCGTGTTTGCCGTTTTCGCCATCTTGTTTTACATCATCCACAACCACCTCTTTGAATACAAATATGCCTGGCAGCACAGTAACCGTGCCCTTGAATTCAAATACCTGCTCGCCTGCTTCTGGGAAGGACAGGAAGGAAGCTTCCTGCTCTGGAGCATATGGCACTGCGTGCTTGGCGTGGTATTAATAAAGACCAGCAGGAAATGGGAAGCCCCGGTGATGACCATCGTCAGCTTTGCCCAGTTTTGTCTTGCCACGATGATTGCCGGCATTTATATCTTCAACTGGAAACTGGGATCCAATCCTTTTATCCTGTTGCGGGACTCGGGTATGCTGGACAATGCACCTGCACTGCACCTTGATTTTGACCTGAACCAGCCGCTGCGACCGGACTATATGGCTTCTGTGAAAGATGGTAATGGCTTAAACAAGCTGCTGCAGAATTACTGGATGGTGATCCATCCTCCGGTTTTGTTTCTCGGATTTGCATCCACTATCGTTCCCTTTGCCTTTGCTGTAGCCGGGTTATGGACAAAAAAATTCGGCGATTGGGTAAAACAAGCATTGCCCTGGGCATTATTCTCGGCGGCCACCCTTGGCGTAGGCATTATGATGGGCGCCATGTGGGCTTATGAATCACTCACCTTTGGCGGATACTGGGCATGGGACCCTGTGGAGAATGCGTCACTGGTGCCATGGATGGTATTAATAGCCGGCATACATACCTTGCTTATTTATAAACACAGCGGCCATTCACTGAGAGCCGCTTGTCTTTTCCTCATACTTGCATTTGGTTTTATTCTTTATTCCACCTTCCTGACCCGCAGTGGTGTTTTGGGAGAGACCTCGGTGCATGCTTTCACCGACCTGGGAATGAACTGGCAACTGCTGGCATTCCTGCTGGTTTTTGTATTGCCCGCATTATTTCTGTTCTTTAACTGTTATAAAGAAATACCTGCCGTACAAAAAGAAGAAAGCGCTTCTTCCCGGGAATTCTGGATGTTCATCGGCGCTTTGGTTTTCTTTCTGTCTGCCATTGTAATAATCGGGAAAACATCACTTCCCGTTTTCAATAAAGTGTTCGGGGCGAAAATAGCGCCTCCAGAAGATGCAGAGTTTGCATACAACAGCATCCAGGTATATGTCGCCATCATCGTAGCCCTGCTTACTTCAGCAGGACAATACCTGAAATACAAGGAAACGCCGGGCAGATATTTCTGGAAAAAGATACTCTACCCTACAGTGCTGTCCGTCATCATTGCATCGTTAATACTTGCCTTTTACTCTATTAACTATACAAAAAAAGGACCCGTATTCCTGGCTTCTATCTGGCTGGCCCTTGCCTGCAGCATTTATACGGTGGTGGCCAATATTTCCTATATCTGGCTTGGTCTTAAAGGAAAGCTGAAACTATCCGGTGGCTCATTGGCCCATGCAGGGTTTGGAATGGTGCTGCTGGGTATTTTAATTTCAGCATCCAATAAAGAAGTGCTGTCCAATAACGTTAGTGGAATTTACATCCCGCTGGGAGATAATGAAGACCCGAAGGAAAACCTGACCCTGGTGCAGGGTGTGCGGATGGATATGGGCCGTTATCATATCACTTACGAAAAAGATTCGCTGGCACCGAAAGAAGAAAAGACTTATTTCAACATCCATTTCAACAGGAAAGACGGTAAAGAGAATTTTATGCTGCGGCCGAATTCCTATATCAACCCTGATGGAAAGGAAGGCCTGATGAGCAACCCTGACAACCGAAAATACTGGGACCATGATGTATTCACTTACATCACTTCGCTGCCCGACCCGACCAAACAAAAAGAGGATACCGCCAGTTTCCGTACCGCTCACCTTGAAAAAGGAGATTCCCTTTTCTATTCCGGTGGGTTCATGATCCTGCAGGATGTGAAACCCGTTGACAACATCCCTTCCGAAATAAGAGATATTTTGGGAAAGGAAGGAAAGATATACGAGGCCCCCGTAAAGGTCTTTTCCAAAACAGGTTCTATCTATACCATAGCTCCCAAACTGACTTTCGTTAAAGGCGATATGATAGCGGTACCCGACACCCTCACAGCCGAAAACCTGGTGCTGCAACTCCAGAAAGTGAACCTTGACAACAGTATTGAACTGGGAGTAAAAGAGTCCAATGCCGTCATGAAATATGTGACGCTCAAGGCTTACAAATTTCCCTTCATCAACCTGCTCTGGCTGGGCGTTATCATTATGGCAGCCGGTATCATTATCAGCATGGTGCGCAGGATACAGCAAAACCGGAGCAGCGCTGCCGGGTCATAATTTTAACTTTTCGTTCCGAAGGTCCGCAGCACTCCCTTGGATAACCTCAAAGTGAAAACAGCATTGTATGTAATTTTGCTGTGTGCTGGCAAAATCGGCAGTTGTTGATTAATTTTGTACTGTAATGTATTCATTGAATCTCCATAAAAAAAGACGGATCGTATTGCTGGCGGTACTCTCTTGTGCAGTCATTAACCTGTCTGCACAAATAGATACGCTGAGATCTGTGGCAGATTCTTCCGATTATGCCCGCCAGATGATGAAAGAACAACGGAAAAAATGGGGCCCCAATGACACCATCCAGGTGCCTGCAGTATGGTACCAGAACGAGATAGTGAACTACAAAGAGATGGAAATGGCATGGGTGGGCAATATGTCGCCGGATAAGCTGGCCAAATATATTGAGGAATGGACAAGGCTCCGCAATGCCGTGTATGTTACTTATCCTTATGCAAGAGTGGCGGGTTCCACTATCAATGATATCAATGCCAGGCTGACGAATGTTTCGGCCAAAAAAGAACGGAAAGCCTACATCAAAACAAGGGAGAAAGAACTGAGACAACAATTTGAAGAGCCGCTCCGGAACCTATCTGTGTACCAGGGAAAGATCCTGATGAAACTCATCAACCGGCAAACCGGGAATAACTGTTACGAGATAATCAAAGAATACAAAGGCGGGGTCAAAGCCAGGTTTTACCAGACGGTGGCCTGGTTTGTGGGTGGCAACCTGAAACAGGACTGGGACATGAAAGAGAATAAACTCGACCGGCAGATCGAAAACATCGTCAAGGAAATTGATGGTGGCTGGTATGGGAACCCCTACCGGGTAAATGCCCCCATCCCCTGAATGGGGGTAAGAAAATTTTTTGCATTAATACTATCATCACAATCAGATACATTTGTTTAATTCTTAATCTAAAATTCCCCTTTAGGGGTTAGGGGTATGAAACTCGACATTCTTGCCATAGGTGTTCACCCGGATGATGTGGAGCTCGGTTGCTCAGGTACCATCATCAATGAGATCAAACGGGGAAAAAAAGTGGGCATCGTTGACCTCACCCAGGGAGAACTCGGCACCCGGGGCACGGTGGAGACCCGTTACCAGGAATCGGCCAGTGCCGCCATGATCATGGGTGTGCAGGTGAGGGAAA
Source organism: Chitinophagaceae bacterium (assembly GCA_031395125.1). GTDB lineage: Bacteria > Bacteroidota > Bacteroidia > Chitinophagales > Chitinophagaceae > JJ008. Next base: position 3,573 of record JANNUI010000221.1, read on the forward strand.
ACCTGAAAATGCGGGATGGATTCTTTGAGAACAATGAAGAACATAAACTGAAACTGATCGCTGCTATCCGAAAGTACCAGCCGGATATTGTCATTGGCAATGTGCTGCAAGACAGGCACCCCGATCATGGGCGGGCCGGCCAGTTAATTGCTGAATCCTGTTTTCTGGCCGGGCTCAGCAAGATCGAATCAAAGGATGAGAACGGGAAAGAACAGTCGCGGTGGAGACCGGCCTATGTGCTGCACTATATCCAGGACTGGTACCATGAACCCGACCTGCTGGTTGATATCAGCGATTCGTTTGAGCAAAGGATGAAAGCTATTGAAGCCTACCGTACACAGTTCTATACAGGCGATGCCGGTAATGAGGGACCGCAAACCTATATCTCCACTCCCGATTTCCTGGAAAGTATCATTGCAAGGGCAAGGATGTTTGGCAAACGTATCGGCGTTAAATATGCCGAAGGCTTCATCAGTGAAAAGAAGATCGGCATCCGCAGCCTGGATGCGCTGATACAAAACGAAACCTGAACAACCGTTTGTGCAAACCTGTGAAATGACAGCATTCTGTTTGGTTACCAAAGATTTGTCCACAGCCCGGTTTGCGTTAACTTTTCTCCCTGATTCTGAACGGGAAAGACTACCTTTGCCCTTCTGAAAATACCTGATGACAATCCTAAAATTTTCTCATACTAACATTTCCTTTCACAGTGAGCTGAAGCGCCGCATCAGCGAATATTTCAAACAGGCGGGCAAACCTTCTACCGGCAATTTTTCCCTGTATTTAAAAGCCATAGTGCTGGTACTTGGTTTTTTGTTCGTTTATGCCCACCTGGTATTTTATACACCTGCAGCATGGCTGGCGATTACCGAATGTATTGTTCTTGGCGGCTTAACTGCTGCTATCGGTTTTAACGTAATGCATGACGGGATGCATGGCAGTTTTAGCCGGTATAAATGGGTGAATGAGCTGGCAGGCTTATCATTAAATTTTTTAGGCGCTAATAATTTTATGTGGCGTTCGAAACATAATATCATTCATCATACCTACACAAATATTGAAGGCGTTGATGATGATATTGAAGCCAAACCTTTACTTCGTCTTTGCGAAACACAGAAGTATTATAAAATACACCGGTTTCAACACTGGTATTTCTGGGCAGCTTATTCGTTGCTTTATATCTGGTGGGTTTTCTTTACTGATTACAAGAAATATTTTTCAGGAAAAATTGGCCCTACCCCTATAAAGAAAATGAAATTGGGAGACCATATCTCTTTTTGGGGGTTTAAATTATTACATGCCTTTATATTTATGGCCGTTCCTATTTACACGGTAGGTTTCTCTACCTGGGTAGTTGGATTTTTGATCTATGGCATGTTTGCTGGTTTTGTTCTGAGTATTGTCTTTCAACTGGCGCATACAGTAGAAGATACTCACTTTGTACAGGCCAGCGCACAAGAGGGGAAGATAGAAGATGAATGGGCTTTGCACCAGTTAAAGACAACTGCCAATTTTGCTACCCGCAACAGGCTAATCTCCTGGTGGGTAGGCGGGTTGAATTTCCAGGTAGAGCACCACTTGTTTCCACGTATATCACATGTACACTACCCTGCTATCAGCAAAATCATCAAAAAGGCATGTCAGGATTTTGGCTTCCCCTACATTGAGTATCCAAAAATGAGACTTGCCGTGGCTTCGCATGTCAACCATTTAAAAAACCTCAGCAGGAAGTAATTATTTCTCTCACAGATTTTACAGATTCTCACAGATAAGCATGAATTTTTGAAACAGATACGGTTGTACACTGCTTCGCAGTCGGGTGACCGCAGACATTTCTGTGTAAATCTGTGTAATCTGTGAGAAGCCGTCACCAGCTTATCCACATCAGCATTTCTGATTTTGCCGCTACGGTAAACACATTTAATTTGCACGGCTTTTCAAATAACCCGCTATGGTTGATCTTTCCAACTACGACCCGAACAGTGTAGGCAACCCGGAGAATAATATTTTTGGTCTGCCCACTTCGGAAGATGATTCAAAACTGGTGATTGTCCCGGTGCCATGGGAAGTGACCGTAAGCTATGGGGCCGGCACAGCCCGTGCTCCGGATGCCATCCTCAAAGCCAGTCTGCAGGTGGACCTGTTTGACCCTGAAATGCCCGAGGCCTGGAAACAGGGTTTCTACATGCGCCCCTGCGATAAAAAAGTGCTGATGAAAAGTGATTACCTGCGTAAAGAAGCGGAGCTCTACATCGATTATATTTCCCGCGGCGATGAAGTAGGGGCCAACCAGTTCATGACCAAGACACTCAAGGAGGTGAATGAAGGCGGCCATTATTTGAACGCCTGGGTGTATGACCAGACAAAAGTACTGATGGCCAACGGTAAACTGGTAGGGTTATTGGGTGGCGACCACAGCACCCCGCTGGGTTACTTCAAAGCCATTGGAGAAAAGTACGGCGAATTCGGGATACTGCAGATCGATGCGCATTGCGACCTGCGGGATGGCTATGAGGGATTTACCTATTCCCATGCCAGCATCATGTACAATGCGCTGAAGGAAATTCCGGAACTGCAACGGTTGGTGCAGGTGGGTGTCCGCGACTACAGCGAAAGTGAGTGGGAGTACATCAAGAGCAGCAACTACCGGGTCATCACTTATTTTGACAAGGAGATCCGGACCCGGCTTTTTGAAGGACAGAGCTGGAAGCTTATTGCCGAAGACATCATAGATAAATTGCCCCAAAAGGTCTTTATCAGTTTTGACATAGACGGGCTTGACCGCAAGCTTTGCCCCTTCACGGGCACACCCGTGCCGGGTGGTTTTGAACTGGAGCAGGTGTTCTTCCTCTTCAGTAAACTGCTGCAAAGCGGCCGCACTATTGTGGGTTTCGATCTGAACGAAGTGGGCATCGGCGGCGACACTGACTGGGATGCCAATGTGGGCGCCCGGGTGCTGTTCAAGTTGTGTAACTTGCTGGTGACAAGCAATACCCCTCAATCCGCCTGAGGCGGAGCGTAAGAAGATGCAGCAGTTCCAGATCACATTGAAGAACGAGAAGGTTCGTTTCTATAAGCAACTCAGCTGGCTTATCATTATTATAAATGTACTTTTCTTTGCTTATTTAAGTCTTTTTACTGAGAACAGGGAAGAGCGTATTGGCAGCATTGCTTTATTGCTGCTGCTGGCCATTGCTTTTGGTTTGAAACTATATTCCCGAAACTCCAAATGGCAATTGGGTTTTCATCCTTTTTTCTTCTTACTCATACTGGCATGGCTGCAAAAAGAAAACTACTGGTTTGCAATTGCAGTTTTCATCTTCGGCATCCTGAACACTTTAGCTGAAAGAAAACTGGTTGTGATATATTATACCAGCTCAATTGTTTATCCTTCCCTGCCGAAAAAGAAAATCAAATGGGGAGATCTTAATAACACTACCATAAAAGACGGCCTTCTCACCATTGACTTCAAAAACAACAAACTTATCCAGCAACCCATTGACGAAAGCAAAACTTCGGTGATTGAAAAAGAATTTAACGAGTTTTGCAGGCAACAACTGAAAACCAGCAACCAGTGACCAGCAACCTGAGGCATTCTCCATACATTCTCTACTCCGACGGTAAAGGCAAGATCTTTGAGGACACTTCACTGTATGTAACGGGGCGCAGCGGTTGGGATGCTTTTGAAGTGCCACATGATGAATGGATCGAATTGCCTGAAGGAGGTTCGCTGTACGAGTTACCCGGCAGAAGAGGTATTGGTATTGATGTGCAGACCGGTGAAATGCGCCTTTGTGAAAAAGGATGGGCAGTCGCCGCTTTTATTCCGCCTGCCCATACCGGATTTTACCTGGCTGCTTACGAATCCGCAAAAGAAGCCCCCACTCTTCCTTTGTTCTGTTACACATCCGTGGGCTGGAATGATGCTAAGTTTTATGTACCCGCGGTCCGCATTGAATCCGACATCCGGCAGGACTGTGCCGGGTACGACCAGGAGAAAGTAAATGCAGGTGCAAAAGAGTTGCTGAAACATTATCCGCATAACCGGCTGGTGGATCACCTGATGAATAACTGTGCGCTGACCTATCACTGTCCCGCTGCCAGGAATTTTTCATTGGGACGCTGGGAATGCCCGGTACCGGTATCATCCGGCTGCAACGCCAATTGTGTGGGTTGCATCTCGCTGCAGCCCGATGAAGAGTCTATCGTTTCCACACAAGACCGTTTGACATTTAAACCAACCGCAGAGGAGATAGTAGAATTTACTGTGCCGCATCTTGAATCGGCCCCTTATCCTATCATCAGTTTCGGGCAGGGCTGCGAAGGCGAACCGCTGCTGATGTGGGAAACAATAAGGGATGCTATTATTGAAATAAGAAAACACACTTCGAAAGGCAGTATCAACATAAATACAAATGGCTCCAATCCTGATTCAGTAAAAGCTTTGTGTGAAGCAGGACTTAATTCCATTCGTGTAAGCACCAATTCAGCAAGAAGGGAAATCTATATGCCGTACTATCGTCCAAATAATTATCAATTTGAAGATATTGTTGAAAGCCTGAAAGTGGTTAACTTTTTCGGTGGCTGGACTTCCATTAACTATTTTGTTTTTCCCGGCATGACGGATGCTGTTGCCGAATATGAAGCGTTGAGAAAACTGATAAAGGAGACCGGGCTGAAAATGATCCAATGGCGCAATTTCAATATTGATCCTGACTGGTATCTGGAAAAAATTGGCCACCGCTACTACGTGCTCGATGCGCCGG
>JANNUI010000359.1:0-17333 GCA_031395125.1 Chitinophagaceae bacterium
AAATTCCATCATCCTTTCCATGATCGCTTATGTTGTGTAAAATACAAGACTATCCGCTAATTCACCAATCTGTTCTCTCAAAAGTGATCATTCCTATCCGTAATTTTGCCTATGGAAACGATTCAGTGGAAAGTTGACGGAATGAGTTGCGCAAATTGTGCGCTCACCATCCGCAAATACCTTGAAAAAGAGGGTCAGCAGAATGTGAAGGTCAATCCTATTGATGGTGATGTGAGTTTTGAGTGGGTTGAGAAAACAGTGCCGGAACAATTAAAAAAGGGCATCCAGAGTCTTGGATATACTGTTCAGCCCGAAGCAGGAATGCCCGCCGTAAAAAAACCCTTTCTGTCCAGTCATCTGCACCGCTTTCTTTTCTGTCTGCCTTTCACCCTCATCCTCATGATGCACATGCTGGGCTTTCACTGGATCATGAATCCATGGCTTCAGCTGGTACTCTGTTTACCTGTTTATATTGTGGGTATGTCCTTTTTTGGACGAAGTGCCATTAAAAGTCTTCGCAATGGCATGCACAATATGAATGTATTGATCGCAATTGGCGCTACGGCAGCTTTTGTGTATAGCTTAACCGGCACGCTGCTTAACCTGGGCAGTGAATATTTGTTTTACGAAACGGCCGCCACTATTATTACCCTTGTTTTTTTAGGCAATTACTTAGAAGATGCATCTATTAACTCCACGCAAAGAGAACTGAACAAACTGGCCAGATCACAAAAAGTGATGGCCAATATGATTGCCTTTGATGATGAACACAAAGAACAGATCTTTCAGGTGGAGAATACCCAACTGAAAGTTGGTGATCTGATATTGATCAAAAGCGGTGAACAGGTACCCATAGATTGTAAAATCCTGTGGGGTGATATTCATGTGAACGAGGCCATCATCACCGGCGAAAGCGCCCCCATCCATAAAAAAGCAAAGGATAAACTCATTGGCGGCAGTGTGGTTACCGACGGAACAGTAAAAGCACAGGTAACGGCTGTGGGGAATGATACGGTGCTGTCCGGGATCATCAGTATGGTAAAACAAGCCCAGGGAGAAAAGCCCCCGGTGCAGCTACTGGCTGATAAGATCAGTGCCGTCTTTATTCCCCTGGTGCTGGGGATTGCTATTATTACATTAGCTGTAAGCTGGATTGTTTTAAAAGATTTTACTCCCGCTCTCATGCGGAGCATCGCTGTGCTGGTCATTTCATGTCCCTGTGCCATGGGACTGGCCACTCCTGCAGCCATAGCAGTAGGGTTAGGACGGGCAGCCAAAACAGGAATTCTTTTCCGCAATGCCACCAGCCTGGAAACATTCAAAGACATTAAACAGGTAGTGTTTGATAAAACGGGAACATTGACAACGGGCAAGTTTATTGTTTCAGGTTTTTGGTTTGTTGCCGGGGAAGAGTCTGAATTTAAAAAAATTGCTTATAGCCTTGAAAAGTATTCCAATCATCCAATTGCCAGGGCGATAACAAATGAATGGTCCAATAGGACTCTCCCAGGGAGTCCTTCCGGACCTTCGGATAAAATGAAAGATGAAATCAGTTGGAAGAAAATAGAAGAAGTGAAAGGGTTAGGCATGAAAGCCGAAGATGCAGAGGGAAACACCTGGTGGGCCGGCTCATTCAAAGTAGCTGAAAAAATGACTGATGACGAAACTCACAATATTTATATCACCAAAAATGAAACACTGATTGGCTGGATCGATGTACAGGACGAAATAAGACCGGAGGCCAGATCAGTAATAGACTACTTGCACAGCAAAAAAATTGAGACCATACTGCTTAGCGGTGACAGGCTGGCGAAATGCAATCAACTGGCAGCACAATTGGGTATTGACACCGTCATTGCCGAACAAACACCGGAACAAAAGCTGGCAACGATCGACGAACTGAATAAAAAGGTCCCGACAGCGATGGTCGGTGATGGCATCAACGATGCTCCTGCATTAGCCAAAGCCAGCATTGGTGTTTCGATGAATGATGCTTCACAGATAGCGGTGCAATCTGCACAGGTCATCCTGATGAATCATGGATTAAAAAACCTGCCAACAGCCTTAGGGCTTGGCAAACATACCTATCTCACCATTAAACAAAACCTCTTCTGGGCTTTTGCCTACAATATCGTTGCGATACCCGTGGCTGCATTCGGGTTGCTGACCCCCACTTTTGGCGCACTGGTGATGGGGCTCAGCGATGTGGTATTGGCCATTAATTCTGTCCGCCTGTTCGTAAAGAAAGTGGTGTAGGCGTGAATCGTGAGACGTCAGACGTGAATCCGCTTTCATTTTTTGGAATTTCATTAGATTAGTAGAAAATACAAGAACTTTCCAACTCATTTCGAAAATGATTGGTTAACGGAGAAACTATGGCTCACGACTCACGGCTCACCATTCACGGCATCCTCAAACAATACTGGGGTTTTGATGCTTTTCGTCCTTTGCAGGAAGATATCATCAAATCCATCCTGGCTGGCAATGACACTCTGGCATTAATGCCCACCGGTGGGGGCAAGTCACTTTGCTACCAGGTACCTGCCCTGGCAAAACAGGGTTTATGTCTTGTCATTTCTCCACTGATTGCCCTTATGAAAGACCAGGTGGAAAATCTCCGCCGGAAAAACATAACTGCTTTTGCCATTTATTCCGGAATGAGCCGGAAGGAGGTGATCAATACATTCATAGTGGCCAGCGAAAGCAACTGCAAGTTCCTTTATGTGTCTCCCGAGCGGTTGGAAACAGCCCTGTTTAAAGAATACCTTCCCGGTCTTGCAATTAACCTGGTGGCGGTTGACGAAGCGCATTGTATTTCCCAATGGGGCTATGATTTTCGTCCGCCCTATCTGCGGATCGCTGCAATAAGAAAAGAATTACCGGATGTGCCCGTATTGGCATTAACAGCATCCGCTACACCGGAAGTACAAATTGATATTTGTGAAAAACTGACATCACCCCTTACCCCTCTCCCCAGGGGGAGAGGGGGGCAGACTCCCTCACCCCCTACCCCTCTCCACAAGTGGAGAGGGGAACAGACTCCGCTTATCGGAGATTCGTTTAATGGTTGGAAAGTCTTTCGCCAGTCATTTGAGCGGCCCAATCTTTCTTACAGTACATTCAAAGTGGATTCCAGGATCAATAAGATCATCGAAGTGCTGAGAAAAGTACCCGGTTCTTCCATTGTTTATTGCAAAAGCAGGAAAAGAACCAAAGAAATAAGTGAATTGCTCCGGTTACAGCATATTTCTGCTGACTTCTATCATGCGGGGTTAGTACATGAAGAACGCAACCGGAAACAGGAAGAATGGGTGAATAACAAAGGAAGGGTGATCGTATGCACGAATGCTTTCGGTATGGGCATTGATAAGCCCGATGTGAGAACGGTGATCCATGCTGATGTGCCGGATTGCCTGGAAAACTATTACCAGGAAGCAGGCCGTGCAGGCAGGGATGGTAAAACTTCGTATGCAGTACTGCTGTATGATGAAAGAGACTTGTCTGAACTGGAGGAAATGGCCCTGCTTCGTTTCCCCCCGCAGGATACTATCCGGGATGTTTACCAGGCGGTTGCCAATTATTTGCAGATACCTGCCGGTGCAGGCGGGGGCCAGTACTATGATTTTGACATCTCCGATTTCCTGAAAAAATTCAAATTTACCGGTCATACGGCATTGTATTCCCTGAAAGCACTGGAACAGGAGGGCTGGATGTCATTTAATGAACAGGTATTTATGCCTTCTACCGTCATGTTTACAACGAACAAAGACTCCCTGTATGATTTTGAAAAAACAAATCCCCAACTGGAACCCTTTATCAAAACCTTATTAAGGGCTTATGAAGGTATTTTTGACCGGGCAACTTCCATTTCTGAAAAGATGATAGCCGGTCTTTTAAAAAAAGAAGCTGAAGAAGTAAAACTACAGCTGCTTCAGCTTCACCAGCACCATATCATCGGGTATCATCCCCAGAAAGACACACCTCAGTTGCTGCTGCTCCGCCAACGCATAAAAGCAGAAGACATCACTATCAACATGGTGGCTTACAACAAGCGGAAGGAGCAATTTCAGAAACGGATGAAGCAAATGCTGGATTATGTAAAAGAAGATACCCGTTGCCGCAGCCGTACCATTGGCGCTTATTTTGGGGATTCTACCATCAAACCCTGTGGTATTTGTGATAATTGCTTAAAACAAAAAGCTGTCAGCCTGACCAAAGAAGAATTTGAAATACTGCATCACCGTATCATCAATATGGTGAAATATGAGTCGCTGCACACCAAAGACCTGATGCTGAAACTGAACGGCATTAAAAAAGAAAAAGCCTGGAAGGTTTTGGAATTCCTCCAGGCTGAAAATAAAATTGAGACGGATGAAAAGGGTTGGGTCAGGCTGAAATGATTATTTCGGCGGCTCCATACCTACCTGGCTTCCCATTACCATGTTCGATTGAACCGAACGGTGTTCCGTTATCTTACCTTCCTCATTAAAAGTAAAAATATCTGCATCTTTTAACTTGTATGACCTACCGGTAGCTTTCATCCCCATGAAGTCGTTTTTGAAAGTACCAGACCAGTCGGCAAATACGGCCACATGGGTGCCGTCATCTGTCATGACCATAAAGTTTTCTCCTTTTACATCCGGAAATGCAGTAAGCCATGCATTGACACCGGCCTTTATACTATCCACACCTTTGACAGGTGGCATACTTCCGTCCCCATAATCCATAGCATCCGGAGTTACTTCTTTTAGCATAGCATCTGCATCATGGGCATTTACCCCCATAACACTGGCCAGAGCAGTTGCTTTGTTTTTTTCAGCTTTGCCTTCTGTGCCATTCTCCATTTTTTTATCCTCCTCCTTGTCGTCTTTTTTATCATTGTCGCAGGCGGTAAACAACATAGCAGACAAGGCTGCCATTACAAAAAACTTTTTCATAATGTTTGTTTTTGGTTTAAAAAATATTTACAGGCAGTTCAAGGGGACAGACCCGGTATATGATTCAGAATAAACTTTTTTTTCTGCTGCGTCCACCCAGGCCCAGAACACCCAGCAGGGTACGAACGATGGTGTTGCCTGCCGTTCTTGTCATACTTTTTACAGTGGGGTCATCAAAAAAACCTTTTTCTTTTTTAGCCGGTCTCTTTTCTTCTTCCGGCTGCTTATGCTGCTCGTCCCTTTTTGCGGCATCCTCTAATTTCTCTGTCAGTATTTCATAGGCGCTTTGGCTGTCCACCACCTGGTTGTACTTCGCTGCAATCTTTGACTGGCTGACAAGTGTATCTATTTCTGCATCCGTTAATATATCCATCCGGCTTTGCGGTGGGCGGATCATACAATGTGCCAGTGGCGTAGGGATCCCCTTTTCATTTAATATCGTTACCAGGGCTTCACCGGTACCCAACTGGGTGATCAGGTCTTCTGTTTTATAAAAATCCGTTTCGGGATAGTTCTCCGAAGTTTGTTTGATCACTTTTCTGTCAGCTGCTGTAAATGCCCGTAAGGCATGCTGTACTTTTAATCCCAATTGCGCCAGCACAGATGCCGGTACATCCATCGGGTTCTGGGTACAGAAATAAATACCGATGCCTTTTGAACGGATGAGTTTGATGATAGTTTCGATCTGCTGAAGCAATGCATCACTTGCCTCCTGGAAGATGAGGTGGGCCTCATCAATGAACATAACCAGCTTGGGTTTGTCCATATCGCCTTCTTCCGGGCAGCTGGCATAAAGTTCTGCCAGCAATTGCAGCATGAATGTAGAAAACAGTTTGGGCCGGTCCTGCAGATCGGTTACCCGGACGATCGAGATTATCCCTTTGCCATCATCACTGATGCGCATCAGGTCATCTACTTCAAAACTTTTTTCACCAAAGAACACATCTGCTCCCTGCTGCTGCAGTTCGATCACTTTCCGCAGAATGGTGCCGGTAGAGGAAGTAGATATCTTGCCGTAGTCTTTTTCCATGGCTGCTTTCCCTTCATCGCTTACAAATTGCAGTACTTTGATGAAATCCTTCAGGTCAAGGAGCGGCAGTTTATTATCATCACAGTATTTGAATATCATGGCTACAAAACCACCCTGTGTGTCATTCAAACCCAGAATTTTGGACAGCAGCACCGGGCCGAATTCACTTACCGTTGCCCGCAACCTTGCCCCTTTCTGGTTGCTCAGCGTTAACAGGTCAACCGGGTAGGCGGTGGGTTTGTATTCAATCGCCAGCTTTTGACAACGGTCTGTTATTTTATCATTCACTGTTCCGGCGGCAGCGATACCACTCAGGTCGCCCTTAATGTCCATCAGTAAAACGGGGATACTGGCTTCGCTCAATCCTTCAGCCAGTACCTGCAGGGTTTTGGTTTTGCCGGTTCCGGTAGCCCCAGCTATTAAGCCGTGGCGGTTCAGCGTCCTGAAGGGAATAAATACATCAGCGCCGGGTATAACAACCCCATCCAGCATCGCCCCGCCTATTTTAAAGCATTCGCCTTTGAATGTATAACCTGTTTTAACTGCCCCGAGGAATTTTGCACTGTCCGCCATATATACAACTTTAAATTAAGAACCCGGAAATGTAAATGTATTTAATACCGCATAACTTCCACTGCAATTTTTCATCCGGCTTTTTCCTTTCGCCAGATACGCATATAGTTTTCGGTTTTGCCATTGATGATCGCAGTACCATAGGTATAACCCATATCCTTTACCGATGAAACACCGGATCCATTCATTGTGCAGCTAATGCCAGACGGAGTTGAGTCAACCAGCCTTTGTCTTTCGGAAGAATTTGCTGCAGGCAAAAACCCATTCCGCGTCAAAATACTTTCTCCGGACAAATAAGTTTTATAGGCGTTTGATCTATCTTTTTCAAGCAGCATATTGAAGTTATTATCCGCAGTTACCAGGAATGCTATATGCGGAATGAGGTTTGTGTCTTCTGACTCTTTTGGCGTATCGATAATTCTTTCTTCTGTACTCCCCGGCTGTGTATTATCTATACCAAAATCTACCAAAAATTTCCAATGGCCATTTTTGTCTAAACGCCATACAGTACTGTATTGCCCTCTTGCAATAATCGAATCATTCGCAGCCTGCTGAAAGGTCCAAGGGCCGGTGGTATACCCAAAATCATCGGAGGCGGATATCTCTGCATATTGCGGCCGCCAGTTCAGCACACCGGGCTTTTTCTCCCTTTTATTCCAGAACTCAATGGCGCTGATGGGCTTCCCATTATCAAACATGATGCTGTTGCTGTCAATAACCCTTTGAAAAGCTTCCATGGTGCTGTGTGCCACTGAATAGGCGGCAAAGTCTTTTTCAGCCTGTATCATTCCATCAATTCCTTTTTGTGCAAAGGCTGTTTGCACAAAAAGGAATAAAACAGTAGTGTTAAGTATTTTATTCACCATTTTATCAAAGTCCCTCCTTCCGTTCAACAGGAAGATGGCACAGTTTTTATATACTATACAAATGTAGATAGCAAAGAGGGTGAAAAGCCTGTGTTTTAACAAAATATTCAACCCGGTTACTTTAACCCCCGAAATGCTTTAACTTTATTTGTCAACGAATCTCACCCACCTCACCCCTTCCCTCTCCATAAATGGAGAGTGTGAGTTGGAGACAAAAGATAAATTAAATAACGAAGAAAAATCAGCATTAAAACTATTATCAATGGACACTAAGAAACCTAAACTTTTATTGTGCGAAGATGACCCCAATCTTGGGAGTGTACTGAAGAATTACCTTGAGCTCAACGACTATGATGTAATCCTGGAAAGAGACGGCCGTCTTGGCCTGGCTGCTTTCCAACGGGAAAAATTTGAACTCTGCCTGCTGGATGTGATGATGCCCAATATGGACGGCTTCACCCTGGCAGAAGAAATACGGGATGTGGATCCGGATATTCCCCTCTTCTTCCTCAGTGCTAAAACGATGAAGGAGGATGTGATTCAGGGCTATAAACTCGGCGCTGACGACTATATCACCAAGCCGTTTGACAGTGAAGTGCTGCTGATGAAAATAAAAGCCATCCTGAAAAGGAATGAGGAGCAGAATAAGGAAAGTGAGAACAAGGAATTTGACCTCTCCACTTATCACTTTAATCCTAAACTGCGGCAGTTAATTCATGGCGGAATAACGCAAACCCTGTCTCCAAAGGAAAACGAATTGCTGAAAATGCTGGCCGAGTACCTGAATGACCTGCTGCCAAGAGAACAGGCCTTAAAAAAGATCTGGGGCAGTGATACCTATTTCAACGGCCGCAGTATGGATGTGTATATCGCCAAACTCCGTAAGTACCTGAAGGATGATGAAAAGATCGAAATTGTGAACATACATGGTAATGGATTCAGGCTGGTGGTGCAGGTATGAGGAAAGTAAATATGTAAATAGGGTATATAAAGTGACTGTAATACTTTATATACCCTATTTACTTTTTATACCAAAGAAATAAAATCAACTTTCAAATAAAGAACCTGTGTTCCCGGATAGTGGCTTCTTTCCCAAATGCTCATATGCTTTTGCTGTTACTTCCCGTCCCCGCGGTGTTCTTTGTAAAAATCCTTCCTGTATAAGAAACGGTTCATAGACTTCTTCCAATGTTCCCGCTTCTTCGCCAACAGCTGTGGCTATGGTGGTAATACCTACCGGGCCTCCCTTGAATTTATCAATGATGGTGGACAATATGCGGTTATCCATATCATCCAGCCCATGTTCATCCACATTCAGGGCCTTCAATGCATGTTGGGTGATGCCGAAATCGATCTGCCCGTCATTTAATACCTGGGCAAAATCCCTTACCCGCCGGAGCAACCCGTTGGCAATTCTGGGTGTGCCGCGGCTTCGCCTGCCAATTTCCTCTACCGCTTCTTTGGAAACGGTTGTTCTTAATATCCCTGCCGACCGGTGAATAATTTTATTCAGTACTTCCGAAGTATAGTACTCCAGCCTTGATTTGATAGCGAATCTTGAGAGCAGCGGCGCAGTGAGCAAGCCGCTCCTGGTGGTGGCGCCAATCAGCGTAAAAGGGTTCAGGTTTATCTGGATGCTCCTTGCGTTGGGACCAGTGTCGATCATGATGTCGATCCGGTAATCCTCCATGGCTGCATACAGGTATTCCTCCACCACCGTGCTCAGCCGGTGTATTTCATCGATGAACAAAACGTCGTTTGCCTCCAAACTGGTCAGCAACCCGGCAAGGTCGCCTGGTTTTTCAACCACCGGGCCGGATGTTTCCCTGATATTCACACCCAGTTCATTCGCAACGATCCTGGACAAAGTCGTTTTTCCCAACCCGGGCGGGCCGTGGAAAAGCACATGGTCCAATGCTTCCCCCCTCATTTTGGCCGCTTTGATAAAAATGCGGAGGTTCGCAATGATCTTTTCCTGCCCCGCAAAGTCATTGATAACAGCGGGCCGGATGGAATTCTCAAACAAAACATCCGTTGATGAAAGGTTTTCTTTATCACTGTTCAGATTGGAGTTGGGCATGAACTTTTTCTGTTGAATATTTGTAAAGCTAAATCATTAATCAATTAAAAATTGACAGGTATGAAAATCGGTGTCATTGGCTCAGGTATTGTTGGCCGGGTGCTGGCCACTGCATTCCTCAAAGAAGGGTACAGCGTGATGCTGGGCACCCGCAATATTTCAAAAGAAGAAGTAATTAAATGGCAGAACGAAAATGCCGGAGGATTGCTGGGATCGTTCCAGGAAACAGCGCAGTTTGGAGAGATCATTGTACTCGCTGTCGGCGGTCTTGTTGCTGAGGATGCCATATCCCTTGCTGGAAAAGAACATTTTATGGATAAAGTAGTTATTGACAGCACCAACCCAATTGCCGGGGTTCCGCCGGAAAATGGAGTACTGAAGTACTTTACCACACTTGAAGATTCGCTGATGGAACGGATACAAAAAATATTGCCCGACGCCAGGGTGGTGAAAGCCTTCAACAGCGTTGGTAATGCTTTTATGTACCAGCCAAAATTCCCGGGCGGAACACCCACCATGTTCATTTGCGGTAACGATGAGCAGGCTAAGAAAACGGTGACGGATATACTCACGGCCTTTGGATGGGAAACAGAAGACATGGGTAAGGTGGAAGCTGCCCGGGCTATTGAGCCGCTTTGCATCCTTTGGTGTATTCCCGGTTTTATCAGGAACCAGTGGATGCATGCCTTCAAGTTGCTGAAGATGTAATTACAGGTACTGGTTCATCTGTAAAATTATTTCCGGGTCAGGGCTGTTGTCCTGCCATTGATCTTTTTCCGAAAATTTACAAACACCGGGATAGTCGCCTTTCCATTCACCCATGTTGCAAATGACCTGGAAGTGAAGATGTGGCGGCCATTGTCCGTTCTCTGCCGGGATACCGAATTCAGCAAACACATCTCCTTTTTCTATTCTTTCCCCCTCGCTGAGGTTTTTAATTGAATTCAGACTGAGATGACCGTATAGTGTATAAAAGCTAATTCCGGCCGCCTGGTGTGCAAGTATGATGGTGGTTCCATAATCGCCCGGACTGTTATTAAAAGCAAAACTGTGAACGATCCCGCCGAGCGGGGCCATTACTGCCGTATGCGGTTTGCCCCAGATATCTGTGCCAAGGTGGAATCTGCGGGGCTCCTCTCCCATTTTATCTCCGTCAAACACAGCGCTGAAGCGATAAACGCTGCGATGCTCCCCGTAACCGCCGATACCGTACCGGGCGCCGGTCTGTTCCAATTGCTGATTGATGTATGCTGAAAACAACGGGGTGTCGCTAAGTATTTCATCCGTAAGCTGTGTATTGGCAGCTGTAATATCAAGCAACAATAATTTGTCCGTTGCAGTATCAAAAGTCACAACCGGGTGAAAGGAAATAAACAAAAGTTGTTCTGTTAAGCCCGCTGCATTCATAACAGGATAAAGTTACAGCAGCAACCTTCAAAAGAAAACATCCCGTCTCGTTTTAAACGAGACGGGATGTCTGATAAAAATCCAGTATCTATTTTCAGTTCCTTTGAATGATGACCGGGAAGGTCTTCTCCGAGGTTCTGATACCATCATCGTAGAAAAACTTGACCATATAAGCTCCGGATGGAAGGTGGCTCATGTTAATCGGTACCACTCTTCCATACACCAGTCCGTTAAAGATTTGGGTCATCAGCAACTGGCCGGCCGTATTGTACACCCTCATACCAAGGAAGTTGTACAGCACACTGTTCATCCGAATGTTGAAGCGGCCACCATTCGGGTTCGGGAAGAGGATCACTCCGTCTTTGCTGAGCAGCCTGATCCTTTCCGGACAATCCACTACCGAGGCATTAACCGTGCCGGTAGATGTACAGCCGGCAGCATTGGTATAAGTATAGGTAAGTGTGTACGTACCAACTGCTGTTGCAGAAGGAACAAAATTGAACCCGGAAACGCCAATA
Organism: Chitinophagaceae bacterium; assembly: GCA_031395125.1. Lineage (GTDB taxonomy): Bacteria > Bacteroidota > Bacteroidia > Chitinophagales > Chitinophagaceae > JJ008. Next base: position 11,412 of record JANNUI010000359.1, read on the forward strand.
CCGCTCCAGCTTCCACCAACAGGTGTAGCGGAAAGGTTGACCAGTGTATCGCTAAGGCAAATTCTTGTTGGTAGTGGAGCAATGGTCACCGGTGTTCGTGCATTCACCGTCAGCAGTGCATTAACAGATGTAACAGTCTGGCCGCAGCTGTTTGTCACAATCACCCTGTAAAGACTGCCAGTTTGTGAAGTAGCTGTCGGGCTTACTGTTAGTGTCGGTGTATATGAACCTCCGGTCGTCAGGTTCACCCAGGGACCACCAGCACCTGTTGTGCTTACCTGCCACTGATAAATATTCGGGGCAGGTACTCCTGTAGCTACTACAGAGAATACGGCGGCGTCAGGAGCACATACTGTTCTGTTGGCAGGTTGTGTGGTAATGGTTGGTGTCGTTGACACTACCAGTATCACCGCATTGGATGTTACAGGAGGAGGACATGCACCTGAAACGATACAGCGGTACTGGTAACCATTCAGCGCTGTGGAAACAAGGTAAATAGTCAGCGTATTGGTGGTGAAACCGGCGTACTGTATCGGGTCGGTGATATTTACCCATGGACCACCTGCACCTGTTGTGCTAACCTGCCACTGGTAAGTGAGTCCAGTACCGGTAGCCCCTACAGAATATACCACATTAAAGCCGGGACATATTGGTGCGGCCAGTGCAACCGGCTGCGTTGTTATAGCGGGCAGCTGGTTCACTGCAATATTCACACTGGCGGTGTTAGTGCATCCTCCGATGGTGCTGCTGGCGGTATACGTGGTAAACACAGTAGGCCTTGCCCAAACTGTGTATTCCGGTGTTCCGGTATAAGCTATGGTAGCAGCAGCATCAGTGAACAGGTTGGTAAGCGGACTGAATGTAACCCGCTGCGGTACACTGAAGGTGATACTCCAGTCAGCAATAAATCCTGTATTGATCAACGCATCATCTACCACATACAGGTTCCAGCTTCCGTTGGCATTACCAGTGAAGCTTGACAACGTAGTGGAAACAGGTGTTCCAAGAGGACCCGGAGCTGGCCAGTTGTCGCCAGCGCCATAGTTAGTTGGCATGTACGTACCGCTTGGGTTAAATATTGCATCTGCCAGTGTAGTTGCGGCGGCATCGCTGAAAGTAAAGGTTTGACCGGTAGCGGGAGCGTTGCCCCCGGCATCTGACATTAAGATCACCGACTGACCGGTAGGAGAAACAAGTACGATGTCCACATCATCCGGCAACTGGTGGGAGAAGTTCGTCAGCCTTACTGATGTAACAGTAACACCGCTATTGATTAATCCCGAAACAGTAATAGCATTTGGATAAGGGGAAGCGATACCGTTGGTAGTGCCTCCTGCAGGTATATGTATATTACTTGCTCCGGTGTTGATTGTCTGCGGAGTTCCGGGAACAGCCTGTGCATCGATGCGTACAATTGCTCCGTTACAGATGGTCAGCGCAGGTAATGTAAATGAAATTCCCAATCCCGGACTTAAAGTAGCCGTATTACAGGAGTATTGTGTAAATAATGTGGTTGGCGTAGGGGCACCCTGCACACCGATAGATGCGCTGGCTCCGGGTGAGCCTGTGATTGTTCCATAAATAAAGTCAACACGCTGTTGCCCTTCAAAAAGCCGGGCTTCAAGACTAACGGAACCTGTAGCGGGAAAATAACTGGCCCTCCATTCAATATTGAATATACGATTAGGAGCAACTCCGGAAACAGATGTAAATATCCCCTCTCCTGCCTGAGCAGTCCATAAATCATCCCAATGTGGCATAAAGACCACTCCGCCTTGTGCATTAAAAGTTGCCGTTGGTAACGGACATGTATTGGTAAAAGATGAATTACCTGCTCCTGTAAACTGAAGATTACCGTTGCTGCCAACCCTTACACTATTATAACCGGTGCCATAGGCAAAATAGGTAAATGGCAATGGTACCGCTACGGTCAGATCATCGCCCTGGCTGCCCGGCACCAGTGTGGTACCCGGAACAATCGCATTGCCTGCCGAAGTGGTGAATATGTAATTTGAACCGATGGGCGCCGGAGGCACAGTAGTCAGTGTAATGATCGGCGTTTGATTTACCGTCATGGTAATATTACTGATTACCGTACAACCGATCGGGTCAGTCGATGTGAGTACATACGTATGCACGCCTGCCGGTATTGCCGTAACAGAGAAGCTTACATTAGAATTACGCGGACCGGAAGGAACCGCGGCCCCTATTGTACCCGGACCTGTAAGCGTATGGGTGTAATTACCAGCCACTGTAGCAGTACCGCTCACTGTACCTGAAATTACAGTGACACCTGGTGAGCAGGCCAGTGATGGGGTAGCCAGCAGGTTGGAATGCACCAGGCTGCTAACATTTACCGGGAACTCAACCGTGTTACCGGTTCCACCACCTGGGTTTGTACAGGTTACAGATACAATGAAATAAGTGGTAACTGTTGTATTGAATGTATAAGATACGTTCGTTGCACCGGGGATAGCGGTATAAGGCCCGCCGGGGGTCAATGAAGATCTCCACTGGTAAGTGATACCATTGGCGATGGTATTACCAGCCAATGTTAAAGTAACTGAAGTACCCGGGCAATAAGGACCGGACGAACCAGTGATAGCTCCGGGAGAAGGCACACCCACACAAGGAGGGCAGGTTCTTGTCAGGGAGAAAGTGCCGGTAGCTGCACCAAAACCATGAACAAGCACATAGTACGTTGTACCGGATATGCTTGCAAATGACACCTGTGACCGTAATCCGCAAAAATCATCATTACCTGTTACGCAAACAAGTGCGCCGCAAGTGCCTGTATAAACAGAAAGCTTGGTATCATAAGATGCAGCAGAACAGGTATTGAGTGTTTCAACTCCGCCTGAGCCAACAAAGCTGTACCATACACCCGGGGCTGTAACTGAAGTAATACAGAATGGGGCTGCCGGATCGAGTGTTGCGCCTCCGGTAGTTCCTGCAAGTGTTTGTCCGCAATTGATATTAATCGCATTTACACAAAGATCATTGGGAGGAGGGCAGCTAATAGTCAATGTAAAAGCTCCTGTTGCCCCTGCAAAACCATGAACCCTGATATAATAGGTAACACCGACCGCTCCCGGCCATACAACCTGGGATTGAAGGCCGCAGAAATCGTCATTACAAGCAATGGCAGTTAGTGCCCCGCAAGTACCTGTGTAAACTTCAAGTTTACTGTCATAGGTGGTGCCGGTACAGGTGTTTGCTGTAATTGGAACCCCGCTGCCAACTATACGGTACCATACATCAGGAGCAACTCCGCCAGAACAACTGCTGACTGGAGGCCCGTCCAGCGTGGCCGTGGCAGTGCTGCCGGTGACAGAGCTGTTGCAAGTGATGAGTATTGCATTCACACAATCATCATTGGGAGGATTGAGAGGGGTATAGATACCCAATGTTTGTACCTGGACAACGGCATATGGAGCAACAAGAACACTGCTTCCGTTAAGCGTATCAAGAATACGTAACTGGGGCTGGCCTGCACTGGCATTATAAGCAGCATAGTAATATTGCCCGTCACTTAAGTCAAAATGGCCATCCTGTCCGAAGTTGGCATTGAATCCCAAGGGTCCTATTGAAGTAGGTACCCCGGTGGTTTTATTCCATCTGAACAGTTGGTCATTTACTATATCCACCCCAAAGAGAGAACCGCCTGGAGCTGCATTGATCATGATGCAGCCGGGTGAAACGACTGTTGGCCCCCCGACAGGAGTACAAACACCGGTAGTTATATTAACAGTATAAAGTTGTGATTGGAAGATGCTGGTCGAAACCCCATACATGGTGCTGGTGGTCCGGTCCCATGTCATCCCGGTAAAATTCGCATGGATCAATCCCGTACAATTGACTACAAATGTTCTCACCCCTGTAACCGTATCAACAGTGTAAAGTGCAAAAGGAGCGGCCTGGTCTATGACATAATATTGATTGGTGGTGGTTCTCCAGGCTGCGGCCCCGGGAAAGCCGAAAGCAACCGGGGCACCGACGGCTGTTAATACTGTATTGGCCAGCGAATGCTTGCTGAGCTGAAAGGGGCCGCCCCCGCTATAAACAAATGCACGACTGGCAGGGTTTGCCACATCCGGCAGTATCACATCGCCCTTGGGTGCTGCTGCCTGCACAGGCGCAGGACCTACTGAATGCTCCCCGGACTGGGCAATTACCTGGTTAACATTTAATGCAACAGCCAATAATGCAAGGATCCCTGCGTATAACTTTCTCATAAGCTTAGTTTGGTTAATTACAGATTTACCCTCTTGCGGAGGGATTTGTGGGGAAAGTTAGGATTTTTTTTTACTGTGGCAACTTTTAAGGGTAAAATATTCATTACTTAAAACCGTTAGTATGAGTAAATTGTCAACCCTGTATGAAAAGTGTCCCGAATACTGTTTTTGGCCCCCTGATCAGCCTGCTTCTTTTGCTCGATCCGGCACCCCTTTCGGGCCAGATGATCACCGGTACCTGGAAGGGCAAGATCAACCGGCAAAAGGTGGAGGTCAAGATCATTCAGAAGGGCGACAGCCTGACGGGCACTTCGTATTACTACGAATCCGTCAATAATTACCGGCGCTACTCCATCAAAGGCTATTTTGATGAGGCCACCAATGCCGCCGTGTGGTGGGATGACCAGCTGCTGGCAGAGAAATCGGGGCGACTCAGTATTTCTATTCCGGGAAAGATCCCGATGCTGTCGAGAGCAGATTTTAATTGCCCGGGGGATGGTAAAATGATGCTGGATGGAAAGGCGGCCCGTAAAGACGATGAAACACCTGCCCGACCGGGTCATTCAGGCGGGGATATCAAAGGGGAGGTTCACCTTGACAAAACCAGCCGGACTGACTTCGAAGATGAATGGGATTATGTAATTGAGAATTATACCGTGGGGGCAAATGATCCCAGGATCATTGACAGTATCGGTGCAGTAGCCCTGATACCAATACCGGATGAAAACAGCCCCCAAGGCACAGCAGGTGGCTATACAGTGGTACTTATCGCTCCGTCCCCGCCAAAAACTATTGAAAAACCGGTGGAGAAAACAGCAGAACCAGTAAAAACCCCGACCATTGAAGAAAAATTTGTGGCCAGGCAAAAAGTTTTTATCAAAGAAATACCGGTAACAGGAGATTCCATTGAATTACGCTTTTATGATAATGCTGAAATTGACGGCGATTCAATTTCACTTTTCCTGAATGGCAAATTGCTTTTTCAGCATATCCGTCTCACTGGCAATGCCCGTATCATCCGGTTAGCGGTAAGTGAATTACAGGATGTGAATGAACTGACCATGGTAGCAGAGAACCTTGGCGCCATACCCCCCAATACATCTTATATGGTGGCTATCGTGAATGGCGTTCGCCATGATGCTTACCTTGCCAGCAGCGAAGGCAGCAGCGCTATGATAAAACTGGTGAAGAAAACACGATAGCCGCTCTCCTCTATTTCAGTTGCCTTAAAATTTCCTCAATGGCCTTGTCCAACTGCGGATCCCTGCCATTGAGTTTGTCGTCAAAGCTGTTGATGATCAGAATATCCGGTTGTACCCCCGTCATTTCCAGGTCTTTCCCATCCAATGAATAACAACCCCATGCCGGCATCCGGACAGAGGAACCATCCACCAAACCAATGCCACTGGTGAAGATGATCCAGCGATAGGTTTCGTTACCAATGACCTTACCCAGTTTCAGTGCCTTGAACCCCTGTGAGGTCATTTCAGCATCACTCAATGATTGCTCATTGATTAATAATACGATTGGTTTATCAGCAGGTGAAAAATTGGATTGGGGTGTTAACACACCTTCCCTGTATTTCCAGCGGAGGTAGGTCCTTTGTGAGAGGAACCTGAGCACCTCATCATGCACGTTGCCACCCGTGTTGTAGCGCAGGTCAAATATCAGTGCCTCTTTTTTACTC
>JANNUI010000232.1:0-7079 GCA_031395125.1 Chitinophagaceae bacterium
ATCCGCATAAAAAGCAGCCGTATGCTGCTGGCATATGGCTTCCTGCTTAAAATATTTGATTTTTTTGAAAAATACCGGACGCCTATCTATTTGATCACTACTTCGGATGTGGCCGTATCACTGACGATCTAAAACGACTCTAACCTGAAAAAGATACTGAAGGAACTGGAGCCCTTTGGCACAGTGGAAATAGACAAAGACCAGGTCATTATTTCCGTAGTGGGTAACCAGATATCACAAACAGAAGCGATGGTAAAAAAATTGTTCGGCTCGATCATGAATATCCCGGTGAGGATGGTTTCTTATGGAGGAAGTCCGCATAATATCTCTTTGCTGGTGCCGGCGGAATACAAAACACAGATCCTGCAGCAGCTGAACAGGGGAATGTTTGGACTGGAATAGCTATTATCTAGATTACCAGTAGTGCGTCTCCATAACTGAAAAACCTGTACTTGTCCTTAATGGCTCTTTTATAGGCTTCCATTGCCAGTTCATATCCTGCAAAGGCGCAGGTCATGATGAGCAGGCTGGTTTTGGGCAGGTGGAAATTGGTGACGAGTGAATCGGCAATATTGAATTCATAAGGCGGGTGAATAAAGAGATTCGTCCAGCCTTCAGAAGGCTTTAATAGTTTCTGTGCAGTGAAAGAAGATTCCATTCCCCTCATGGTCGTCGTACCGATAGAGCAGATACGGTGGCCATATTCCTTGGCCCTGTTCACAATTTTGCAGGCTGTATCATCGATGTGGTAATATTCCGCATCCATTTTATGCTTGCTCAGGTCTTCCACTTCTATCGGGCGGAAAGTGCCAAGGCCGGTATGCAAAGTGATCTCGGCGAAGCGGATACCTTTTATTTCCAGCTTTTTGATCAGCTCCCGGCTGAAATGCAGACCGGCAGTCGGGGCAGCCACAGCTCCCTCATGTTTGGCGTAAACGGTCTGGTACCGTTCTTTATCTTCCTCGTCCGGTTTTCTCTTGATGTATTTGGGAAGTGGTGTTTCTCCCAGCCTTTCGAGTACCGCCCTAAACTCTTCTTCCGGCCCTTCCCATAAAAAACGGATGGTACGGCCACGGCTGGTAGTATTGTCAATCACTTCAGCTACCAGGTCTTCCTGTTCACCGAAATAGAGTTTGTTGCCCACCCTGATCTTTCTTGCGGGATCAACGATCACATCCCACAGGCGGTTGGGTTTATTCAGTTCGCGGAGCAGGAATACCTCGATCTTGGCGCCGGTCTTTTCCTTGCGGCCATACATCCGGGCAGGGAATACTTTGGTATTGTTCACCACAAACACATCCTTGTCATTGAAATAATCCATGATGTCCCGGAAATGCTTGTTCTCAATTTCACCGGTGTGGCGGTGTACCACCATCATACGGGCGTCTTCACGCCTTTTGGCCGGATTTTGTGCAATAAGATTTAAGGGGAGGTCGAAACGGAATTGTGAAAGCTTCATGCGTATTCTGGGTTTAGTGGAAGCCTCATGACGCAAACCAGGCAAATTGCCGGGGATAGTCCAAGCCGGCCTTACGGCGCCGGGTTTGGTCAGAACGACTGTAATTTCAGCGGGCAAAGGTAGATGATTCGGGGCCAAAACCCTGCGGAATTTTTCACAGTTTACTAAGGAATGTTTTTCAAGTGTCTTCGTTCTAAAACCTGTGCCGGAGAAATGCAGCCAAAGCATTGGTTTTCAAATTAATTTTACCTGTACGACGAAGCTCCCTGAGCGAAGTCGTATGCTTTTTAATACTCAGCTGCATCTTACATTTGTTACAAAATATCCGCCTGCCTCCGAAGGTCCGTATGGACTCCCCGGGAGAATACTTGCGGACCGGAACCTTATCAATTGTATGAAATCGGCCCTCACCCTTTTTTCTCTTTTTTTGTCAGCCGCACTGTTACAGGCGCAGCCTGATATAAAAGCAAAAAAATACCCGAGCCTGCTTTGGGAGATCAGCAGCAAAGGGATGAAAAAACCTTCCTACCTGATAGGTACCATGCACGTCAGCAGCAAACTGGCTTTCAACCTGCCTGATTCCTTTTACATGGCGGTAAAAAATGCCGAAGTGGTGGCGCTGGAAACCAACCCGGAGACCTGGCAGGAAGACATGAACAAATATGACCTGAGCGGCGATCCATATTACAGCGGTCTTTATGGAAACTATACTTCGGTCCCTTCGGGATATCTTAGCATCAACAACCTCAAGTTTTACAAGTATGATAAAAAGATAGAAAGGGCTTTATACAGCAACCCTTCGGCCATCAATAACCTGCTTTACAGGACCTATGGCAATGAGTCAAGCGACTTTGAGGAAGACACCTACCTGGACATGTATATTTTTCAATGTGGTAAAAAATGGAATAAGAAAGTGGCTGGTGTGGAAGACTATGGTGAAAGTATGCGGCTGATGGCCGAAGCATATAAGGATGCGGCAAAAGATAAAACCAAAAAGGATAGAAGTTATGGCGACTGGGATGAAGCCTATTCGGCAGACAAGCTGCAGGAAGCTTACCGCAGGGGCAATCTTGACCTGCTGGACTCCATCAACAAATACAACAGCTTCTCTGCGGCATTTGATGAAAAATTTTTATACAAACGAAACGAGATACAGGCCGGCTCCATTGACTCGATCCTGAAAAGCGGTTCCACTTTATTTGTGGGAGTAGGTGCAGCCCACCTCCCTGGTGACAGGGGAGTGATTGAGATGCTCCGTCAAAAAGGATACAAACTCCGCCCGGTTAAAATGGGAGAAAGGGCCAGCCGGGAAAAAGACCTGGTGGATAAGATAAGAGTGCCGGTTGTTTTCCGCACTGAAACTGCAGAGGACGGTTTGTTCAAAGTGGATATACCCGGTAAGTGGTACAAGTTTGGTGAAGATGCCTCGCTTGACCAGAAGCAATGTGCCGATATGGCCAATGGCAGTTATTACCTGGTAACAAGAATAATGACCAACGCCTGGATGTGGGATCACAGTAAAGATGATGTGGTGAGGGTAGTGGACAGTCTGCTGTATGAAAACATACCGGGAAAGATTATTTCCAAAGCAACAATCAACCGGAACGGCTATAAAGGTTTTGATGTGGTGAACCGCACCCGCCGGGGAGATATGCAACGCTACCTTATCTTCATCACCCCGTTTGAGATCATTTTTTTTAAGATGAGCGGCAATAGCGATTATGTAAAGAATGGTCCGGAAGCAGAAAGATTTTTCGGGAGTATCAAATTCAAGGAATACAAGAACGGCGACGGGAATCCTGCGGCAGCCTGGAAAAAATATTCACCTCCCTACGGTGGCTTTTCCATTGAACTGCCGCATGAACCTTATATCGGGAACGACGGCAGCTGGATATTCGATGCAACGGATAAGGCAAGCGGTACAAGCCTCCGGGTCATCCGAACCGATATTCACAATTTTCATTTTCTGGAAGAAGACAGTTTTGACCTCAGCCTGATGGAGGAAAGTTTTATGGCTTCTGATTTTATTGACACACAATTGCTCCGCCGCCATGCCAGCTACAAAGGCTACCCGGCACTGGAAGGAAAGTACCGGGACAAGACCGGCGCTGAGTATCAAACCCGGTTCATCATTCAGGGGCCTCATTATTATACACTGATTGCCCGTGGTAAAGAAGATAGCCCGGCCATACAACAATTCCTGAACTCATTTGAGATAAAACCCTTTGTATATGGCAGCGCCAAACTTCAGAAGGATACATCGCTTTATTACTCCGTCACAACCCCTTATTACCCCGAAAGCAAAAAGATAAAACTGGACATTCCCCGCTATACATGGGGAGCATACGGGGATGAGGAAGATGAAAAATCAGAAGAAGATCTGCTGGAGACCGGTACCTATCGTAATAAGACCATCAGCAATGATAGTACAGGCGAAAAGATATTTGTTTCCTTTTTCCGTTCCTCCAGGTATCAGTATTTGAAAGACAGCGCTGCACTCGAAAGGGACAGCCAGTCTTCCTTCTTTTCAGATACTTCGTATGTCTATCGGCTGAAAAAGAAAACGGAATTGCCAAATAAGACCAGGATATGGGAGACGATCGTATCTGACACCGGCAGCAGCCGGACCTTATGGACGAAAATTTTCTATAAAGACGGAACAGGGTTTACACTGGCCGTGCAATCAGACACTCTTTCGCCACCCGGTGATTTTGTCAAAAGTTTTTTTGAGACATTCACACCGGTTGACACATTGAATGGCATCAATCCCTTTACCAAAAAATCAAAGATATTCTTTGACGACTTCCACAGTTCCGATAGTGTGCTTCATGACCGTGCCGTCAAACATATTGCAGATATAGACCTGGACTCGACTGATTTTATTTCCTTAAAAAAAGCGATCACTTCACTGAACTGGAGTGAAAAAAAATACCTCGTGACCAAAAAGGAATTCATCAACAAAATGGGGGGGATTAAAAGCAGGGAAGTGGCTGACTTCCTGAAGCAGCAATACTACGGACTGGATGATACGGTGGAACTGCAGTATGCGGTGCTGGAGAACCTGCTGCAGCATCAAACACACTATGCATATGCTATTTTCGGGGATATTTTAAACACGGAACCCCCGGTGCTTGCATATGGAGAAGTTGATAATTCTTTTTATACTGCAGGCCTTTTGAGCAAGTATCTTTCAGACTTTCATTTCAAAGACGGAAAATTCCTGGATGAGCTTTCCGATTCACTGAAACTGACCCGCTCTATACTGTCCGGCCTGCTTCCCCTCCTGAACCTGGATGATTACAAGGAAACAGTGATGAACCTGCTGAGTGATATGATCGACAGCAGCCTGGTACAGCCAAAGGATTATGAGGCATATTTAAGTAAATTCCTGATCGAGGCAAAACAGGAATTGAAAAAACAATCCATTGCTGAAAAGAAAAAGGCGATCGCAAAGGCTGAAGAGCGCAAAGGCGACAACAAGAGACCTTCTTACCTGAGTGATACGGAAGAAGCCGATGACGGCAACGAGGACCTGAGCCTCTATGCTAACCTGCTGCTGCCTTTCCGGGATATGAATCCTTCTGTTGAGCCTGTAATTCAGCAAATGCTGAGATCGGGCGACAAACGGCTGAAGTATAATACCCTGTTGTTGCTGGTGGGAAAAAACAAGCCGTTTCCCGATTCACTGCTCCATTATTTTGCCGGTATTGATGAATACCGGTATGAACTGTACAGCGATCTGAAGGAAAAAAAGAAACTGTACCTGTTCCCGGCAAAGTATAACACTCACCTACAGTTGGGACACAGCGCCCTGCTGGGTGAAAGGGCCTACGATAAACCCGACACCGTGGTTTTCATGCAACGCTTGCCGGCAGAGGTAAAAGGAAAGAAGGGGTTTGTTTATTTCTTCAAATACAAAAGCAAAAAGGACGACCTGTTGTGGAAGCTGGCCTCTGCGGGACTGGTACCTGAAGACCCGGATAAATTTGAATTTGATGTAGATAAGGAAATACGCCTGACTTTTACAGCTTCTTATTTACGGGATTTTTCCCCGGCCAGGTGGAATGACTTTACCGAACTGTCTGATACAAAGATCAGGGATGATGTACCACTGGGTAAACAACTGGACCGTGCATTGAAAAAAATGTTGTACTCACGCCGTAAAAGCGCCAAAGAGTTTTACAAGGATGACGACAGGGATACAGAGTCTGCGGGCTACTGACCTGCTGCTTAGAAGCAAGCTTATTTGAGCACACGGATGACACGATTGGATAGATAACACTTCGGCAAACTCAGTACGGATTTATCCTGCTTCGGAGCATAAGGATTTTTTTTTATTTTCCAGGGGATAATATTGAAAAATCGATAGTATCCGATTTAACCTGCCGCAGGCAGGATAAAAAATCCCTCATAATCCCTGTCTGCCGCCAGGCAGGTGTTTTACCCGTGTGTTAAATCATCAGGCTGCTGGTATGCCCTTAGGAATAGATGCGATCAGTTTTTGTGTATAAGCTGATGTGGGGTTGAAATAAATATCATCGGCATTGCCGCTTTCTTCTATCCTGCCTTTATTCATTACTATGATGCGGTCGCTGATATAGCGGACAACAGAAAGGTCATGGGAGATAAAGATGACCGTGAAACCAAATTCTTTTTTCAGGTCATTCAGCAGGTTCAGCACCTGGGCCTGTACACTCACATCCAATGCGGAAACCGACTCATCACAAACGATGAAAGAGGGATTCAATGCAAGGGCCCTGGCAATAACGATGCGTTGCCGCTGACCACCGCTGAATTCATGCGGATAGCGGCTGAAATGTGCTGCCTCAAGGTTTACTTTTTCCAGCAGTTCCATCACTTTGTCTTTTCGTTGTTTATCGGTGGGCAGGATGCTGTGTACTTTCATCGGCTCAGCGATGGCATTGCCGATCGTCATTCTCGGGTTCAGCGAAGAATAGGGATCCTGGAAAACGATCTGTATCTCTTTCCGGAGTGCATGCAGGTCCTCTCTTTTTTTGGCCGTGAGATCAATGCCGTTGTAAATAACTTTGCCGGCTCTCGGTTCGATCAGGCGGAGCAAAGTTCTGCCCAGTGTTGTTTTACCGCATCCGCTTTCACCCACCAGGCCCAGTGTTTCTCCATTATACACTTCAAAACTCACTTCGTCTACTGCCTTCGTCCAGGCAGTTGGTTTACCAAAAAAACTTTTTTTTGCAGGAAACCAGACAGAGAGATGCTGAGCGGAGAGGAGAACAGTCCGTAAGGACTCCTTTGGAGAAGCCGGAGACAGGAGATCAGTAGTTATAGCGATTGCCTCAGACCTCAGACTTCTGACCTCAGACCTCGCTTCTTCCATAAAATCACTCACCACAGGCAACCGCTTCCCTCTCTCATGATTCACCGGGCGGCAGGCCAGCAATGCTTTGGTATAGGGATGCCGGGGGTTTTGAAAAATGTTATTGACAGTGCCCTGCTCGGTAATTTCGCCATTGTACATGACCACCGCCCGGTCGGCAATTTCTGCCACCACGCCAAGGTCATGTGTGATGAAGATAACACCCATGCCGGATTGCTGTTGCAGATCTTTTATCAGCTGGAGGATCGTTTTTTGCACCGTCAC
>JANNUI010000289.1:0-5294 GCA_031395125.1 Chitinophagaceae bacterium
TTTACACAAGCCGACTTGCTTATCAGGTTAATATCCGGATTAGTTGCGGGGGCGGTAGAAATGAATTCCCTCGTGGTTTCTACGATAGCCTGATGGTAGTGCTGCATGGCTTTTGGGAAATCATTTTGGTCCCTGTAAACATCTCCCAGATTGTCGTGGCTGCGGGCAACGATATCTGCCCAGCCGTCGGATTTAGCCATTTTCACCGCTATTTCCACCGTGGGAGTAGTAGAGAGGCCGAGATCGATCACATCGATACCCAGCCCTACCAGGGTGTTGACCACCAGGCTTTGTACCATCACCCCGCTGATGCGGCCGTCACGGCCCACCACTACTTTGGATCCTGAGCCTGCCGAAGGATTATTTTTTGCTGCGATGATAGTGCCGTAGGCCGCTGTAAATTTTACGATATCCACCGGTGTCAGGTTCTCACCCGGTTTACCGCCAATTGTCCCCCTGATCCCAGAAATACTCTTGATTAAAGCCACGGATTATAATTAAGTTGGCAAAAATACGGGTTTCAGTTTCAATGATTGTTTGCCGCTGATGAATATAGCTATTCAGCCATGAAATCACACAAAATCACTCTAAATCGTTCCCGGAATTTTTAAATACGAATAGCTGTCAGTATCCGGCATTCTTCTGCATTCCTTTCGTGTTAATTAGTGTGCTTTCGTGGCAAAAAAACTGCCCGCAGTATATCTGCCTTCATCAGCGGACAATCTTTATATTGTTTAATATCTCTGTGGCCTGCTTAAATTTGTTACATGGGCGAAACATCATGGTATAAAGACTGGTTCAGTTCCCCCTTCTATCACAAACTCTATTTTGAACGTGACGACAAAGAAGCGGAAGCTTTTATCAAAAAACTGATTGAATACCTGCAGCCAGCCCCCGGCTGCCGTATGCTGGATGTTGCCTGCGGCAGGGGCCGCCACAGTAAGATACTCGCCTCCATGGGGTATGCAGTTACCGGTATTGATATTTCACTCAGCAGCATCACGTATGCCAAACAGTTTGTCCGAACGGACTCCTTCAGAGAAAAGGACAATCTCGACTTCTTTGTACATGATATGCGCCTGCCTTTCTGGGGCAATTACTTTAACTATGCTTTCAACTTCTTCACCAGCTTTGGCTATTTTAAAACAAGAAGGGAGCATGATGATGCCATCCGCACCATTGCCAAAAGCCTTAGACCCGGCGGTATTTTTGTAATTGATTACCTGAATGTACATTATGCGGAAGACCATTTGCGGCATGATGAGTCCAAACAGGTTGGCAACACTACTTACCGGGTCCATCGCTGGGATGATGAAACACATTTTTATAAAAAAGTAATAGTCACCGATGAAGCGCTGCAAGAACCGTTGGAATACACAGAGAAGGTGGCCAAATTCTCCTTAGGCGATTTCACCGATATGCTGGCCTACCAGGGCATGCAGGTGCAACAAGTCTTTGGCGATTACCAGTTCAGCAGTTATGATGTAAGGAAGACACCGAGGCTGATCGTGATTGCAAAAAAATAATACATGGAACACTAAGTTCACAAAGCAGACACAAAGGACACAACGACAGTAAACAATGACCGCCTTTGTGTATACGTAGTGGCCGTTGTGTCCAAATGGCTTTTAGGAAAACACTACTCTTTCTCATTATTCATCAGCAGGTACTTGGCTGTTTCAAAATAAGCGTTGGTAAAAAGAGAGAGTTTTTTCCTGATCGAATCCTTGGTTGTTGTACTGAATTGCATGGATGCATTATGCAAGGGACTCAGTTGCTCTTCTTTTGAGTTGATGTTCCTGGAAAAATAAAAATCATCGGTTACCACGCCTATCACATCCGCCGTGTTGGTGATAAAGGCAAAATTGTTCTTTTTGGCCGGGTCCAGCAGGTCACGGCCTAGGGTGGTGTTCATATATGACTGGTGCAGCATGCCCGCAATCGTAGGGAGTATGTCTATCTGTGATACTACTTCAGGCCTCCGTTGCGGGGTTAGCAGGCCCGGTGCATAGAACAATAACGGTACATGTTCATCCGTGAGCCGTTGCTCTGTCCATACCGGCGGGTACATGGCCTCTGCATTACCTGCCAGGCCATGGTCTCCTACAAACACAAATATAGTATTGTGAAAATACTTTTCTTGCCGAGCCGCTTCCATAAAACGTTTTACACAATAATCGAAATAGCGGAAACTGTTGAATTCATCAATGGATTCAAAGCCGTATTTCTTCAGATCCTCTTCCGGCACTTTCAGCTTCACAAAATCTGTATCCGTTTTCGACATCGACTTGTCATAAGGACGATGGTTACCGGAGGTCTGGATATAAGCAAAGAATGGTTTCTCTTTTTGCCTGAATACCTCATTCGCTTCCAGGAAAAGTTCCTTGTCGCTGATGCCCCACACATTCAACTCCGGGATATTCTTTCTTTTGCCGGTATGCATCTGCAGACCGTCAATATTATTCAGCAGGCCGTCAAAATTGCCAAATTCGGGATCGCCACCGAGAAAATAATGTTTTTCATAATCGGTGAGGTTGTCAACGATCGTATGCTGTTTCACCGCTTCGGGGTTGCGGCTGGAAAATTTGAACAACTGTGCATCGGGAATGCCGGAAAGAATGGCAAACAAGGCCCTTGCGGTGGAAAAATGCGGCGTAAAACAGCGATCAAAGAAAATACCGTTCCTGCTGAGGGAATCAAAATACGGGGTAGCATCCAGCGGGTTACCGCTCATGCTGCTCTTGTACATGCTGTATGACTCGCACTGTACCAGCACAATATTGGGTTTACTCTCAAAACCACTGCTGCGGGGGCCAGTCTCCCGGCGGTAAGAAAAATTATGCTTATCCGGCAATTGCATCCATTCAGCCATTACGGGAAATGCTTCTCTTGCCCTTTGTTCATTGAAATCAGGCTTGCGCAGTTTCAGGGTGGCGAAAAAACTCTGCAGCGGGTTCAGGGCCAGGTAGGATTTAAAACTGCTATTGAAGCGGAAGCAGTCGTTCCTGCTGAGCGGCGGCCAGGAAAGATTGCCCCAGGCAAAGAGGAACAGTATCCCTGCTGCCAGCACAAAAAACTTTCTCCGGTAAGGGATACCCATTCCATCGGTCCGGTTGATCACCTGCCAGTGGCTGCGGTGGTACATCCAGCGGAAGAAAAGCATCGCCACCACCAGGCCCAGCAACATCCAGAACAATGGGTAGGTTTGTTTTATCATCCTCCAGGAAATGCGGAAATCCTCGGCAAAATTCATGGCGCCGGCATCCAGTGGTGTTTTATTATAAGAAAAACTTCCAAAGCCGGCGGCAAAAAAAATAAAGACGATAAATGTTACAACAGCCAGGTACCAGGTCCACCCCTTTTTATTCCGTGCAGAATAAAACGGCGACAACCCCGGCCACAAACTGAACAACACCACCGGTAGCAGAATGAAGGCGATCCAGCGCAGATCAAAGCGGATCCCCATGAGAAATGAAGGAACAGCATCGACGGCAGTAATACCCCCGGGCTTAAAGGCGATAAAAGTGACCAGCCGGTACAACGTGAATATGAGCAGGAATATAAGCAGCAGGTTGAACACCCACAGCAATGTTTTTGGTATTTTAAACCTTGTTAACATTCAATGATTACTGTTATTTGTTTTCCCGAAAAGGACTACAAAAGAATAGAATTTAAACCGTTTCAGCAAGATTCCTCTGTTTCAACAGCCGGGCTTCAATTCCTCCGTATCTGCTACTTTTGCTTTCATGCCCTTTTTGTCATTTAGCTTCTGGCCATGGCTGAAGCGACTGGATGAGGATCTTTTTAAAGCAGTCAATCATAACTGGTCCAACCCCCTGTTTGACGCCGTGATGCCGTTCCTGCGAAAATCCAACCATTGGATACCCTTGTATGTTTTGCTGCTGGTATTTGTACTGGTAAAGTTCAAATGGAAAGCCCTTTGGTGGATCCTCTTTTTCATTGCCACAGTCGGTCTCGCCGATTCTGTCGGCACCTATGTTTTTAAATACGGTTTCCAGCGGATACGGCCCTGCAACGAACAGGGCATGCTGGAGCAACTCAGGTTGCTGGTAGTGTGCCCGTCAGGTTATGGATTCATGTCCAACCATGCAGCCAATCATTTTGGTATGGCCACTTTTTTATTCCTCAGTTTCCGGCATTTGTTTAAAAACTGGATATGGCTCGCCTTTTTATGGGCAGGTTCCATCGCCTATGCTCAGGTGTATGTAGGAGTACATTATCCCATGGATGTTATCTGCGGCGCCGGATGGGGCATAATGGCGGGATCTTTTACCGGGTATATGTTCAACCGGTTTTTTGGTCTTCAGCCGGGTCGTCAAACCTGACCAGCATTAATGTTGCTTTTTTTTATTATTAAAAAGCATATACCTGGCGGTCTCATAATATCCCAATGTAATATTCCGCATAAGTGATAACTCACCGGGGGGAGGTTCACCTGCCGGTAAAGGATCATTGTGCCGTAAAGAATACACTCCTTCTTTTTTTGTTTGCAGGTGGTATTCATAATAGTACTTATCGCTTACCAGCCCGATCAGCCGCATGTCGAAATCCAGTACAAAAGCATGGTTTACGGCGTAGCCACTGTCTGCAACAGCAGTATTCAGGAATAAGTTTCTCCCCATCGTGGTATGGGTTACCGGGCGGTGAAGGATGCCTGCAATACTGGGCATGATATCTATTTGTGATACTTTTTGCTCCTTCACCTGCGGCTTTAAAAATCCCGGTGCATAAAATAAGAGCGGCACATGCTGCAGGGTAAGGCTCTGTTCGGTCCACACTTTGGGCATCATGGTGCCCGCATTGTCGCGAATGCCATGGTCCCCCACAAAAACAAAAAGGGTGTTGGCGAAATATTTTTCTTTGGCTGCCGCTTCCATAAATACTTTGTACGTGTAATCCATATAAGCAAAGGCATTCATTTCCTCATTGGTCCAGAACCCGTATTTCTCCAGGCTGTCCTTGGGAAAGCTGCGCATTTTTATAAAAGGGCGGTCTTCCTCCGGTATCGTATAAGGGCGGTGATTATCGGCAGTCTGGATAACGGCAAAAAAAGGAGCGCTTTGCTTCTTCAGCACTGCATGGGCTTCCATAAACAGGTCTTTATCGCTGATGCCCCACACATCCACCTTCGGCGAAGAATAATCCGGCTGTTCATACAGGTGCAAACCTTTGATATTGTCTTTGAGCACTCCCCTGATATTGGCCCAGCTGGCGCTGCCCCCGATGAAATAGAATTTTTCATAACCGTCGAGGTTATTGAGAATTGTTTGTTG
>JANNUI010000291.1:0-3576 GCA_031395125.1 Chitinophagaceae bacterium
CGAATAATAGTTTGGAGATATATTTGTCTTCGTGGCTGGGCATGGTAAAAATTTTGATGAAGGTTAATGGTGATCAAAAATAAGGAAAAAATAATCTTTCGTTAATCGTGAGTTGCCGGACCAACTATATTAATCGGACTGTGTTACTTTTGATATTGAAATCTTTGATCATGAAAAGAATTGCTGCGGTCTTGTTCTTATTGTTTGTTGTAAACAGCGCTATGGCACAGGCTGCACCCGAAGGTCTGTTCATCGCCTCCAAAGCGCCGGACTTCAAAGCAAAGGACCAGAACGGTACCGATATCAGGCTGAAAGACCTGCTGAAGACAGGAAAGGTAGTGCTGGTTTTTTACCGCGGCTACTGGTGCCCTTACTGCAACAAGGCGCTGGCAAGACTGCAGGATTCGCTGCAACTGATAAAGGACAAAGGGGCAACACTACTGGCGGTGTCGCCGGAGAGACCGGAGAATATTTCCAAAACAACAGAGAAAACAAAAGCGGAGTTTTCCGTGATACATGACAAGGACCTGAAGATCATGAAGGCCTATGATGTGGCTTTTCAGTTGGAGGAGAACACAGTGACCCGCTACCGCAATTCCAATATTGATATTGAAAAGATAAATGGGGATAACGGCAGATATCTTCCCATACCTGCAGTATATATCATTGACCAGGAATCCACCGTACGGTACCGTTTTTTTGAATCTGATTACAGGAAGAGACCCAGCGTAAAAGATCTGCTGGAGAACTTATAGTTAAAAGAGAAAAGATAACAGATAATAGTGCGTCAAAGCTGTTATACCTTAAATGATACGGAGCATTTCTTATAGAGGTAAGATGGGAGCATAATAGCGATCTCTACTGTGAGAAACTATTATCTATTAGTTATTAACTATCACCTATTTCCACACGATCCTCCCCACTTTCCCATTGGCACCTGCCAGGTAAACAGCGCCGCCAAGCTTGGAGGCCCGGCAAACATGAAAACTTTCCTTACTGATCCATACCCATATCTTTCCGCCGTCCGTGCTTCGGTCCACACCATTCAGCCCGCAGGCAAAAGCTTCGGTTTTGGAATAATATTCCACGCAACTGCGGTAGCCGTGTGGTGGCACCAGTGGGGGGTTCCAGGTGATACCGCCATCATTGCTGTAAAAACAATTCTTGAAAACCGATGTATCAGCGCTGAAATCACCACCCACCACGATCATTTTCCTGCCACCCTTTAGTTTCTTTTTATCAAATACTGCCAATGAATTGGCGCCGGTAGTTTCTTTTCCCTGTGTAATGGGTAGCATCACCGGTTCGTTTTTAGTGAACAGTCTTGATCTGAGTCCACCGCTCACAAATACCGCTTCGTCTTTATCCAGCACCCGGATATTGGTGCCGCTGGCGGCAAAGCAGGCCTCACCACTGTCGGCAAGTGGACGTTTGTCAAAAGGGATATCCTGCCAGCTGTCGCCGCCATTGAAAGTGCGGCTGATGAAGAATCGGCCTTCAATGGGGTCGCCGATGACGATGCCGGATTGTTCATTCCAGAATTCCATCGCATCCAGGAACATTCCTTTTGTTTTATTTTCATACACCACTTTCCATGATTCGCCGCCGTCTGTAGTTTTCAGGATATAGGCGGGTTCGGCAATACCCATGATTATGGCGGTAGAAGCATCAAAGGCCTCAATATCCCTGAAGTCTGTTTTTTCAAATCCTTGCACCACCCTCCACTGCCATGTTTTGCCGCCGTTGGTGGTGCGGCCTACGGTACCATTGTGCCCGCTTACCCAAACCACATTATCGTTCACCACACTCAGGCCACGGAGATGGGTGTTGGTGCCGGAGGCTAATATTTCAACACGGGGGTTGTTTTGCTGTGCAAACAGGCTGGTAACATTTGAAATAAGAATGGCGGCAGATAATATAAAGAATTTGTTTCGCATAGCAGGAATACAGGGCACACGGATGACACGGGTAGGACGGATGAGGAAGGATTCAATTCTGCTGCGCAGAATTTTGGATTTGGTATTATGGTATTTTATCTGTTTAATCCTTGTCATCGGGGTGCGGGTTTACTTTAGTAATGGTTTTTTATCGTTATCAAATATTTTTCTTTTTATCTGGGGCTTCCTGCCAAAATTCAGCAGTAAGCCAACTTCAATATTTGTTGCTTTCAGATAATTTATTAACTGCTGCTCATTCTCCTGAACTAAAACTTCAATAGCCTTCAGCTCAACAGCAATGATGTCTTCAACAATCAGGTCAGCATTATAGTCACCCACAACCTGCCCGAAATAATAAACCAGTATCTTTTTTTCTTTATCCACTTTCAGACCCATCGTCGTCAGCTCAATAAACATCGCATTCAGGTACACTCTTTCCAGAAACCCAAATCCAAGTGTATTATACACCTTATAAAACGCCTGGATGATCTTTTCTGTAAGTTCTTCGTGCTTCATAACACTGTATTAATATCCCATTTCTGCATAGCAGAAAAAATCCGTTTAAATCCGTCACGTCCGTGTTATCCGTGTGCTAAAAAGGCTTCACAATCTACTCAGTTTGTTTAATATTCTATCACTACCATTTACTATTCTGTCCATTTCATTTGTAAGACCTCACCTCCAACCTCCTCTCCAAAGGAGAGGAGGCTTAGAACCCTTAAGAACCAAATTTTTTAAAACCCTGTAGAAATTACAAGACATTACTGGTAATTTATCATGGTTCTTTTGGAATTTCCGTCCTCAAAAAGTTCCATTACCGCATAAGCCGGGGCAAATTCCTGGAAAGATCCCTTCCACCAGTTGCCGGAGACCGCGCCATTGCAGTAGTATTTGATGCCGAGATACTCCAGTTCTTCCTGCAGGTGGATATGGCCGCTGATGCAGACCCGGATATTCGGGTATTGGAGGAATATTTTCTTCAGCGCAAAGAAATCGGTATGCATCAGGTTACGCTTCACCAGCAGATCTCCGTTAGCTTCTGTTTTATCGAAGAACAACCCGGCACAAATAGAAAGGATGGGGATATGCGAAACGATGCAGATAAATTTTTCTTTGGGTACAGCTTTAAGTTCCAGTTGCAGCCAGTCCAGTTGTTCGGCGTCCAGCCGGGCAATATAACCGCCGGCGGG
This sequence comes from Chitinophagaceae bacterium, assembly GCA_031395125.1. GTDB lineage: Bacteria > Bacteroidota > Bacteroidia > Chitinophagales > Chitinophagaceae > JJ008. The sequence goes on from JANNUI010000291.1 coordinate 3,128, forward strand.
GTTCAACTGCGTGCTGTCAAGGACAATAAAATGCCACCCGATAGCCATCGGGTTGCCTTTTACAAAACTGTAATATCTTTTTTGCATCTCCAGCATTTCCACTGCCCACACTTTACCGTAGAGCCGGTCAGCGTCCGGCTTGTTTTCTTTTACAAACCAACCCCACACATCATGGTTGCCGATGGTATGGTAAACCGGCAGGCTGTTTTCTTTTTTCAATATGTTCTTCAGCAGGTCCCACTGTGTTTGAGTTTTTTGTTTATCAGCCTCCAGGGCATCCATGATGGCATCACCACCATTGATGATGAAATCAACCGGCTTTTCTAATCGCTGCACATGCTGCAATGCTTTGGCGGTCCCGGCCTCGGGTATGGCACCGGGCTTTACATGCATGTCCGTGAGGTGGGCAAAGCGGAGGGGTTTTTTCCTGGGCGCCGCTGCCGATAAAG
>JANNUI010000292.1:0-3487 GCA_031395125.1 Chitinophagaceae bacterium
AGTCCAACAGCGATACCGTCGGCGCCCTGTGCCAGCAGAAGTGGAAATTTCATGGGTAGTGTGACCGGCTCGTTCTTTCTGCCATCATAACTAAGCTGCCATTCTGTTGTTTTGGCATTAAAAGCCACTTCGAGCGCAAACTTGCTCAATCTTGCCTCGATATAACGGGCCGCCGCTGCTTCATCTCCTGTTCGCACATCGCCCCAGTTGCCCTGGGTCTCTACCAGCAGATCCTTTTGTCCCATGTTCACCAGCGCATCGCCAATACTGGCATCGCCATGCGGATGGTATTGCATGGCCTGTCCGATGATATTGGCCACTTTGTTGAAACGGCCATCATCCATTTCCTTCATGGCATGCATGATGCGCCGCTGCACCGGTTTCAGCCCGTCTTCCACTGCCGGTACGGCCCTTTCCAGGATCACATAAGAGGCGTAGTCAAGGAACCATGTTTTGTACTGACCGTGCAACCCGGTGTCGTTATTTTCTACCTGGGATGTTAATTTGCTTTTCGCCATCTTTCTTCCTTTTAATAATCAGTAATTAGTAATAAATAATTACTGATTATCAGATTTTTCATTTTCAAAAACTATTTCCCCCTGTTTCTCTTCCGGCCTCTTTACATCAAAATCCTTCCATCCTTTTTCCATCTCACCCATTACCATGATCTTTCCTTCAGTGATCAAATGCTTCAACCGCTGCATAAGAAAAACATCGCCAGTCTTTATTTTCATCCGGTGCAGGGTGTTCGTCAGCACCCGGGTGGCTTTCTGCCATTCATTCGTTATATTTTTTAAGATCTCCCCGTCATAAAAACTCTCCTCCATGCCTGCAATCTTCTTCCCGCCTTCCAGTATCCTTACCATGGCATTCTCTTCAGCGATCTTTTTCCATTCATCCGGGTCTATTTCAAATTCGCTCAGGGTGATTGGCCTGGCCAGTTTTTTGGCCTTTACAAACTCTTTTGGATGTATCTCATGCAGCCAGGAAGGATAAAACAACTGCCCCTTCTCATTGATGAAGGGAAGATTGTTCAGGTAAAGTACCATCACCCGCCCCTGGTAATTTCTCAATTGCGGTATCAGCCAGTAATACCCTGTCACATCATGTTGGTTCTGTCCCATCCATATCCATATTTCTTCCTCCGGATTTTCATCCAATTTTGCCTTGATTTCTTTGACTGTTTCCCTGTCATCAAAACTTCCGGCAAGATTTGCGCCGTAGGGTGAACCCGCCAACTGCTTTCTCCACCAGTTGGTTCTGGCTTGCCAGCCTTCCTCGGTATCCATGCCCTCCAGTGGGCCAACAGCAAAATCATCTTTTATCTGCACCACTTCACCCCGCAGGGTTTCATCGGTCTCCATCACTTTTTTCATCAGACCCACCTCACTTTCATTGAAAACGATATGTATCATACCCCAAACCCCTAAAGGGGCTTACCCAATTTCCCTTGATTTGGGTATTCTTTTAATTTTTAAATAGCCTTTAAGGGTTCAGGCTTTATTGTCAACAGCTATTAAATAATAAACACAACTTGTAAAAAAATTTCGAATAAAAGGGATGGCTTTGATCAGTACCCCCTGCCTTCTCGGCTTCCAGCCAAATTTCCATTCATAGATCGGGTTCAGGAGGTAATGCCGCTTGTGCAAAAAACGATAACCTTCCTTTTTACATATCCTTTCAAACCGCTCGATGCTGATACCCGTATCCCTTACCTCCATTAAAGCTTCCACCGGTTCTTTTTTCTTTTTCAATATCCACCTATAGATACCCCGCGGCAGCAAATGTATATAAGGCAGCCTCGACAATTTTGACCGGCCGATCTGCTGGTGTCCGCCAAAAGGCATGTACCAGGGCGGGAACCCAAAGAACACAATGCCTCCCGGCCTGCCTGCCGGCGAGGCAGGTTTCAGGAAATTCTTCATCCACCCGATCAGTTTGGCCTGGTCACGTATGTGCTCGATCACATCTTTTAATACAATGATGTCAAACAGCCCGTTGAGATCCTTCTGCACATCCACCCCGTAAATATCCTTTGCCACAAAACGAATTCTTCCGGCGGCCACGTCATCCTGCAAAAATTTCAGTGCATCATCGATCCTTGGCGTATCCGGTTCAACTCCCACTCCTTCGCAGCCTTTATTAATAAAAGCTTTCAGCACCCCGCCTTCACCACAACCAATTTCCAGCACCCGCATTCCGGGCTTCACCGGGAATTTTTCCTCAATGAACGGAATGACATATTTCTCAGCGTTCAGAACCTGAATCTCAAAGTACCGCTTCCTGTCTGCATGGAACTCAAACACTTTATAATTAAGAATTAATGATTAATAATTAAAAATTTGCTTTCCCCTCCGAAGAGTTTAAAATTGCAGTCAGTATTTTGAGGATCTCTTCGCAATCGCTATTAAATGATCCGGCCAGTTTATTTTCTAAAATATCACTATCTCTCAATAAACACAGCCAATATCTTGTTTCTCTTGCTTCACGATAAACTATTTGTAACTTATTTATAAAATCTTTTCTCGATGAACCACCAACCGCTTCCTCTGTGTTTGCTCCAATTGATGTTCCGCTGTTAAGCAACTGCGAACATAACCCACTATCATTTTTTTCTTTCGTAAGTGAAGATAAAGTTTCAGTATACGCAACCCGAAATTATATATCTTCGTAAGTATGAGGTTTCCCTGCTTCACAGAATTATTAATTCTTAATTTTTAATCATTAATTCGTTTCCACCGGAGCATCCAGCTCAATTTTCAAATTATCAATAATAAATTCCTGCCTTTGCGGCGTATTCTTCCCCATATAATATTCCAGCAATTGCTGAATATGCTCCCCCTCTTCCACCCGCATTAACTGTTTCCGCATATTGGCGCCTATAAATTGCCCAAACTCATCGGGGCTAATTTCCCCCAACCCTTTAAATCTTGTTACTTCAGGTTTTGTTCCTAATTTCTTCATAGCCACCTGCTTCTCCTGTTCACTGAAACAATAAATAGTTTCCTGTTTATTCCTTACCCTGAACAACGGCGTCTCCAGCACATACACTTTTTCATGCTTCACCAGGTCGGGAAAGAATTGCAGGAAGAAGGTCATCAGGAGCAAGCGGATATGCATACCGTCAACATCGGCATCGGTGGCGATCACCACATTGTTGAAACGAAGCCCTTCTAACCCTTCCTCAATATTCAGGGCATGCTGCAATAAGTTGAACTCTTCATTTTCGTACACCACTTTTTTCGTCAGCCCGTAACAGTTGAGTGGCTTACCACGGAGACTGAACACCGCCTGTGTCTCCACATTCCTTGCCTTTGTAATGGAGCCGCTGGCACTGTCGCCTTCCGTAATGAAGTTGGTAGTTTCATTTTGCTTTGCCACAAATTCTTCCCTGCCTTTTGCCGGGGCCTCATCATCCAGGTGATAGCGGCAGTCCCGCAGCTTGCGGTTGTGCATATTGGCCTTCTTTGCCCTTTCATTGGCGATC
>JANNUI010000336.1:0-3582 GCA_031395125.1 Chitinophagaceae bacterium
AGATGATCACTTTGACATTGTTGCCTGCAAATCGGTCATCGGGGGCCTTAAACGTGACCTGAAGGACGCTTCAACACGGACCCTGGAGAATCAAAAGCTGGCCGTTGTGGAAACAGAAGCACCCGGATTTTAAGATCCTGATCCCCAAAATAGTTGACTCCCTGGCCGGGTTGGCGGATTCAAAACGAAAAAGTATTTACCTGAACGGGCACAGCGGCGGCGGCAGTTTTATTTTTGGATACCTGGCAGGTGTGGGGTCAATACCCAATACTATAAAACGCATAAGTTTCCTTGACAGCAACTATGGGTACGACAGCAGCTATTACCCGGCCATCCATCAATGGCTGAAAGAAGTAAAAGGAACTGCATTAAATGTATTTGCCTATAACGACAGTATCGCCCTGTACAACGGGAAACCTGTTGTATCTGCCACCGGTGGCACCTGGTACAGGGCGCACCAGATGCTGAAACACCTGCAGGGTAATTTTATCTTTTCAAAAACAACTACCGATAGTCTTGTTGTTTACAAAAACGCTGACAAAAGTATACAGTTCTTTTTCAAGAATAACCTGAACAGGGGTATCTATCACACGCAACAGGTAGAGCTGAACGGATTTATCCATTCCGTGTTATGCGGAACAAAATATGACTCAGGGAAATACCTGTATTATTCTTCCAGAGCCTACCCCGGCATGATTGAATAGCCCGGTTTAAAAATAGGTTTGCTGAAAGAGTACCGGGAATTGTTTCCGGATCTTATCCTTCTTTCTGTTATCCAGCTCTTCAAAGCTTTTTATGTATTTCTGCACACATAGCTCACTGAGGGCCCTTCTTTGTCCCTCTTTTATTTCATGGATGATGACCTCCATTACCAATGCCGGTACCTGTGCATCTGTCTTCTCCAGTTTGATCCGGTCATGCATCTGCCCGGTGCCCATATAGCTTTTGAAGAGGCGCTCCTGTATATAGCGGGCCAGCTGATCGGAACCGAGTGTATCCCGCCCGATCTTGATCAATCCAATCTCGTCCACCTGTACCAGTAAGATCTTTTCAGGGGATCCAATTGCCGGACAAGCAGTAATCGCTGGTCCAAAATGGAGGCAGGTAATGGTCAGTAGCGCAGCAAATAATTTCATGATCAATGATTTCAGTAAGTTCCGGCGACTTTTAATAACCTCCAGCCTTACTGCAACAAAAAGAGGCTGTCTCAAAAGTCAATTTGATTGTCATATTGAGTTTACCGAAATATTGACAATCAAATTGATAGCTTTCGATAAACTCAGGCTGACAACCTTTTTGAGACAGCCTCTCCAGGTAATTTTATAACGGCGATCTATTTCACCAGGTCTTTGGTGGCTTCCATGATCGGGTGCCTGTCAATATACTGGCCGACAAAATCAATTTTACCGCCATCATTGAAATGGTTTACATTATGCATCCAGAACTTAATGTTCTTCCCGTTTTTGTAAGTTACATCTGCCATGGTCCAGTAAAGCACCCATTTACCATTTGGAGCAGCCTGTGGCTGCTGGCTCTCATTTACTTGGAGGGGAAGAACAATGTCGTTTGAATAACTGATTGACTGTATCAGTTTCCAGCGGCCGGTATAATAATCTTTCACCGCTTGCTTGCCGATCAGGCTGTCGCCGCCTGACCAGGTGTAGCGGATATTATCATCGTAGTCTGCTGTCATGCCATCAATATCGCCTTTTGCAAAAGCCGCAAATGATTTTTTTACCGGCTCTGCCATGGCAAGGTCAAGTATTTCAGTGGCTGGTTTTTTGTCACCGGTTGTAGTAGTGGTTGTATCAGTGTCACCTGATTTCTTGTCATCTTTCTTTTCGTTGTTGCAGGCGATCAGCAGCAGGCAGGCAGCAACTGCAATGAAAAACTTTTTCATTTTTTGTGGTTTGATTTGATTAATAAATAACGGGAGGGATTGATGTGCAGGTCTCGATGGGGGCGGAAAGAATGTTGAAGCTATGGAAATTATTGACCCCTGCCAATTTTATTGCCATTCGGTAGTGGTCTATCTTGACAAAATGCTTAACCGAAAGGGCGCAAAGGCGCTCCGAAGAAGTCCTTTGGACAAAGTTTCGCAATGATCTTCTTTGCGCTCCTTAGCGCCCTGGCGTCTTAGCGGTTAAGGGGTTTTAATTTTGATCACTACTGGTTATTCCAGGCTCTGTGTCAGTTTGAAATTTCCTTCTTTAGGATTTGTCATTCCGAAAACGGTGCGTTTAAGGCACACCTGGACCAGGAAAAGGTAGTTGAGGAATCTTAAACCGAAATGGTTTATAAAATTCCTCGCTGAGATCCCTAAAATTGAATAAATCATTAAATCTGGCTCGGAATGACAAGACTCTGATGAATAGCGGATTCAAGACAAATTCAAACCCGATAGCTATCGGGTGACCACTACCGAAATTCACTTAACTCCAGCCAGCGCAGTTCCTTTTGATCCAGCAGGCGGCTCACTTCGCCGATGCGTATCGAAAGCAGCTTTAATTCTTCAAAAGGGGTGGCGCCGCTGTTCAGTTTTTGGGTAACGTTTTCTTTTTCTCTGGACAAATCGGCTATTTCTTTTTCAAGCGTTTCAAATTCCCGTTTCTCTTTGTAAGAGAGTTGCTTTTTGGTTACTGGTTTCAGGTCACTGGTTGCCGGGAGGCTGATTGTTTCTTTGATAACTGTTTCTGACTGCGAATTGCCAACTGCTGACTGGCGATACTGCGAATAATTGCCCGGAAAATCCCTGATCACCCCGTTCCCTTCAAAAACAAAAAGATGATCCACCAGCCGGTCCATGAAGTAGCGGTCATGTGAAACAATCAATAAACAACCAGGAAATTCACTCAGAAAATTCTCCAGCACACCCAGGGTGGGCAGGTCCAGGTCATTGGTCGGTTCATCCAGTATCAAAAAATTAGGATTGCGGAATAGGATAGATAATAAATGCAGTCTTCTTTTCTCCCCGCCGCTTATTTTGCTGATGTATGTATATTGTTTGTCGGGGTCAAATAAAAACAACTCGAGAAACTGTGCAGCGTTCAGCGAACCACCCCCGGCCAGCGGGAAACTCTCCGCCATCGTTTTCACAAATTCGATCACCCGCATGTCTTCTTTTACAAGCAAGCCCTGCTGGGAATAATTGCCGAAGATGACCGTGTCGCCCACATTCACTTTTCCGCTGTCTGCCTTTTCAATTCCCTGGATGATATTGATAAAAGTGGATTTGCCGACCCCGTTCTTACCCACCACGCCGATCCGTTCTCCTTTTTTGAACGTATAATCAAATCCTTTCAGCAGTACGTTGTCGCCATAGCTCTTATATACTTTTTTTAGCTCCACCACTTTACCACCCAGGCGGTTCATCTTCATGTCGAGCTGCAGCTGCTCGTCGTTGATCTGCTGTTTAGCTTTTTTCTCTACAACATAAAAATTATCCTGCCGGCTCTTGCTTTTGGTGGTCCGGGCTTTGGGCTGCTTCCGCATCCATTCCAGTTCTTTGCGGTAAAGATTCCTTGCTTTGTCAATACTGGCAGCATCGCTTTCGGTCCTTGCCGCTTTTTTCTCCACATAATT
>JANNUI010000345.1:0-1796 GCA_031395125.1 Chitinophagaceae bacterium
ACTGTACTGCAGGCATTACCTACAACGGATATGTAGGCATGAAGAGTAATAAAAAAGCATGGAATATTGTTAACAATGCACCCGAAAGCGGAAGGGATATTGGCGGCTGGAAATCCTTTGAGGGTTTCCGCAACCGCTACTGGCTGGCCGAAAACCTGAACAACAACCGCTTTGCCCTGATACATGATGCACTCTATGCTTATTACCGCAGCGGGATGGACCTGTTTTATGAGAATGAAGAAGCGGGCCGCTCCGGAATTCTGAATTGCATCAGCTACCTGAGCAACCTGAACCGGGAAAATCCCAACTCGATGATCATGCAGGTTTTTTTCCAGGGCAGAAGCGGTGAACTGGTGAAAGTATTCAGCAAAGCCACCCCCGAAGTGAAAAACCGGGCCAGGGAACTGCTCACCCAGCTTGACCTGACCAATGCATCTGCCTATAAAGAACTGAAATGAGGAGAGGGTTGCTGATAGCGTTCTGCTGCGTGTTGCTGGCTGCCTGTAAGAAAAAGGATAAGATACCAGGCAATGTACTCCCTCAAAAAAAAATGCAGGCCGTGCTGCAGGATATGATGCGGGCCGACCAGTTTCTCACCGATTTTGTTTTCAGCAAAGACACATCGCTGGATAAGAAAACAGAGAGCGTCAAAATTTACCGGCAGGTCTTTGCCACACACCAGGTTTCAAAAGAAGAATTCCAGCAAAGCTTTACTTTTTACCGGTCCCACCCCGAACTGCTGAAGGCCATAATGGACTCCATCGGGGCTAATAAGCAGACCGCACAAACAGCCATACCTACCGGTACAACCCCGCCCCCGGATACAGCCAAACTGCCCGGTAAAAACATTTTTACCCAGGATACCCAGAGAACGAAGAAAAATAAAAGACCACTCCGGATCGAGTAATACTACACTATAGAGGATTCAAGTTTCTTATTTTTACCGCCTAATTGATCACAATGAATAAAGTAGTTTCCAATGCGGATGAAGCCATAAAAGATATCCAGGATGGCGCTGTGCTGATGCTGGGTGGTTTTGGCTTATGCGGTATTCCCGAAAACTGCATCGCTGCACTTGTCAGGAAAGGTACCAGGGATCTTACCTGCATTTCCAATAACGCCGGGGTGGATGATTTTGGAATAGGGCTGATGCTTCAACACCGGCAGGTGAAAAAAATGATCTCCTCCTATGTGGGGGAGAATGCAGAATTTGAAAGGCAGTTGCTGAGTGGGGAGCTGGAAGTGGAACTTATACCGCAGGGTACATTGGCAACCCGCTGCATGGCGGCAGGCTATGGGATGCCCGCCATCTTTACACCCGCTGGTGTGGGGACAGAAGTGGCTGCCGGAAAAGAAGTAAGGAATTTCAACGGGAAGGATTACCTGCTTGAACTGGCATTTGATGCCGGCTTCGCTATTGTGAAAGCATGGAAGGGAGATACGGACGGTAACCTTATTTATAAAGAGACTGCGAGAAACTTCAACCCTTTGATGGCGATGGGTGCAAGAGTAACCATTGCCGAAGTGGAAGAACTGGTTCCTGCGGGAGAGCTGGACCCGAACACTATTCACACACCGGGAATTTATGTACACCGGATCTTCCAGGGAACAAATTATGAGAAAAGGATCGAGCAGAAAACAGTCAGGAGCCCCCAAACCCCCTAAAGGGGGCTTAACAGAAATAATTATGATTTGAACCCTTATTAAAGTATTGACATGGCATTGAGTAAAGAACAGATAGCGCAACGGATAGCAAGGGAGTTGAGAGATGGTTACTACGTAAACCTTGGAATAGG